>JBHPGK010000195.1:0-7019 GCA_042570605.1 Candidatus Zhuqueibacterota bacterium | reverse complement strand
GTTTATAATCCGATTTTTCCATATTTTCAAGCACTTCTTTTTTAGTTATATAATGATCGGAACTTCTTGAAGCCTTGTCCGGATCAGCGTCGAGAATTACTACAAGGGCATTCTCTTTGAGGTATTTTTTTACATTTATCATAAATTCGACCGGCTTGGATAGATCATGATACACATGACACATGAAAACCATATCCAGATCTTTTTCAGGAAAAACCGGATCCGTCTCTTTTCCGACAACTGTTTCGATGTTTCCAATATTTTCCCGTTTCATCCGGTTATCAATCTTTTTCAGTTCTTTTTCTAAAATATCATTAGCGTAGATTTTGCCTTCACTGCCAACTCTGTTTGAAAGATGGAAAGTGAAATATCCTCCCCCCACTCCCACTTCACCAATGATCATACCGGGTTTCACGCCGATAGCGTCCATGACTTTTTCAGGCTGTATTATATTATCGCGGTTGCTCTGGGAAAAAGCAAAAGTATAAAGAGTAAGAGTTAAAAAAACCGGGAAAAATATTTTAACTATTTTCTTTTTCATATTTCACCTTTCTTTATATACGTTTAAACAGCATTTTTGTATACAACATATACAGTAATTATTCAGTGTTCGATTCATCTATTATCCGGAATCAGCATTAAATGATTCATGTTTCAATTATATTTTTATATTTTCGTTATTTTTACTTGAAATGTTGCATTAATGTGATAAAGTGCTGAATAATGTGATGAACATGGTTTTTGACGGGACGTGCAGGATAGAAGGATTTTGATTAATTACAATTTTGCATTCTGATCTTTCCGCTATAGGCGGATCTGCTTGCCCGCCTATGGAGTGCCTCAGGCAGATGATTTTTATTTCATATAAGCCTCTCGCTTTATTTGGAGCGAAAAACATAAATGTTCTCCAAGCTCAAAAAATCTTCTATCTTTACAAGTTTATAATCCGATTTTTCCATATTTTCCAGTACTTCTCTTTTTGTTATATAGTGGCTGTAATCTCCTGTTGATTCCCTGTCAGGATCACCATCCAGAATTACAACAGTCGCATCTTTTTTCAGGTATTTTTTTACATTTATCATAAATTCAACCGGCTTGGTTAGCTCATGGTACACATAACACATGAAAACCATATCCAGCTCTTTTTCAGGAAAAACCGGATCCGTCTCTCTACCGAGAACTGTTTCAATATTATCAACTTTTTCTCTTTTCATCCGGTTTTCAATATATCTGAGCTTCTTTTCTAAAATATCATTAGCGTAGATTTTGCCTTCACTGCCAACTCTGTTTGAAAGATGGAAAGTGAAATATCCCTTTCCTGCCCCTACTTCACCGATAATCATGCCCGGTTCAACTCCGATAGCGTCCATGACTTTTTCAGGCTTCATTGTGATGTTACGGTAGCTCTCGCATAAAGCAAAAATATAAAGAGTAAGTGTTATAAAAACCGGAATTAGAATTTTCGATAAATTTCTTTTCATATTTCACCTATCTTTATATACGTAAAAAATCATTTTTTTATACAAAATATTCAGTGATTCTCCCATAAGGATTGATTCTTGTTCATACAGCATTATTAAATAAATGTTTCAATATATATTTTCGTTATTTTTACTTGAATTGTTGCAATAATGTGATAAAGTGATGAAAAGGGTATTTGACGGGACGTGCAGGATAGAAGGATTTTGATTTTTTTGTCATCCTTTCAAACCGGACAGGGAAATCCCTTTAACAAAATATTTTTGCGTAAAAAGGAATACGATCACAATAGGTATCATGACCACAACGGCAGCAGCCATCTGGTAGGGCCAGTTGGTTTCAAAATAGGAACTGAACATAGCAATCCCAACTTCCACAGGTCTCATTTCAATCGAATTTGTTGCGATCAAAGCCCACAGGAATTCTTTCCAGCCGGACATAAATGAAAATACACCCAGGGTGGCAAGTGCAGGTTTTGACAGCGGAAGCATAATTCGCCAATAGATCATAAATTCCCCTGCACCGTCAATCCGTGCTGCGTCCAGAAGATCGGTAGGAATTGTCAGGAAGAACTGGCGGAGCAGAAAAATGCCCCAGGCACTGCTTAATCCGGGTAGTATAAGCGCCCAGTATGTATCTATCAGTTTAAATGTATTGATCAGCAGAAAGGTGGGAATAATTGTAACTATTACCGGCACCATCATAGTAGAAAGATAGATCATGAAAGTCTTATCCCTGCCGGGAAATTTTAATTTCGCAAAAGCGTATCCCGCAAGAGAACAAAAGAAAAGCTGTCCGAAAACATAGCCGAATGTTACTATTATTGAATTTATGAAAAATTTATTAAAAGGCAGTGCCGTAAGTGCTTCGATGTAATTACTGAATTTAAACTTTTCCGGTATAAACCGCGGCGGGAACTGAAACACTTCAAATTCCGACATAAAAGAGGTCGCAAGCATCCATAAAAACGGGAAAAGCATTGTAAGCCCGAGTAAAAGCAGAAGCAGGTAAACCAGAGTTTTTGTTAATTTTTCCTTCATTAATATTCTCGCAAAGACGCTAAGGGAAAAAAGTACGCAAAGATTTTTATTTATTAACTATAAATTATTTACAATTCTTGTAATTCCATCCTTGATCAAATCAACATTGAAATTGACTAATAATCCTAATTTTTTTCCTGATAATTTCAGATATGTCAACAATTGCTTCTTATGCACAGGCAATAAATTTTCTACTGATTTTATTTCCACTATTACTTTATTGTCTACAAGCAAATCAGCCCTGAATCCTTTTTCGATTTTTATGTCTTTATAATTTAATGAAAGGTCAACTTGTCTCTCACATTCAAGTTTTTGTTCCTGAAGTTCATAAAGAAGCAGTTCTTCATAAACTGATTCAAGCAAACCGGGTCCTGTATTCTTATGAATCCTGAAACAGCAATCAACAATAATTTTTGCTAATTCATTTTCATCCATTTTCTAAATCCATTTTATTTTTTTGCGTCTTTTTCTTAACTTTGCGTCTTTGCGAGCAATCTTTTTTCTTTAATATTCAATTTTTCTCTGTGTCTTTGTGTCTCTGTGGTTTTCTTACGTATAATTCACCTCTTTACCGGCATATTTAAACTGAACAAGTGTAACCAGGAAAATAATTGCAAACAGAACAACAGCCATCGCTGAAGAATAACCCATCTGCATATTTACCCATGCACTTTTATATATATGATACACTGCGACATCGGTTGCCCGCAGGGGTCCGCCTTTTGTCATAACAAAAACCTGAGTAAAAACCTGGAAAGACCCGATCAAAGAGGTCACGAGAATAAAAAATGTTGTCGGTTTTAAAAGGGGCAGGGTAATCCTGAAAAATCTCTGCACCGGATTAGCCCCGTCAATACGGGCGACTTCATAAAGATGCTGCGGTATACCCTGCAGCCCTGCTAAAAATATTACCATCTGGTACCCCATTCCGACCCATATACTCATTATTATTAATGCGGGCATTGCAGTCTGGGGATTCTCCAGCCATTTTACCGAATCGAATCCAAGCCGTGTGATAAAATAGTTAAGCAGCCCGAACCTGCTGTTATAGATCCACTGCCAGACCATCGCTATTGCTACAAATGACGAAACACTCGGTAAAAAGAAAAGAGTTTTTATTATATTAATTCCTCTAATTTTCCTGTTAACAAGCACAGCAAGTACCAGTGATATTGACATCCCGACAGGTACATGAAGAGCATAATAAAAGGTATTAAAAAGTGATCTGAGGAAATTTTTGTCTTTTACAAGTTCAACATAATTATCAAGCCAGATAAACGGCTTTTTAGGGAGGATAATATTCCATTGGTGAAAACTCAGAAAAAAGATGAACAGCACCGGTCCAACAAAAAACACCATAATATGTACAAATGAAGGTAACAGGAAACCATACCCTGTCAAAGCTGACTTTAATAATTTCTTGTCTTTCCTTTTGCGGAAAATCCATATCATGATCATAAGCAAACCCGTAAAGATCAATATTATCAGGATTGTTTTAATAGAGACAGAGTCTCCTCCGTATCTCATGGTTCTTCGTTTTTCAAGAGTTTTATCGATCTGAGCCGCTACTTTTGTACATACAGTATGGATATCCTCTTTATTTATCATCACTATATCAAAAATATCTTTACTCAATTCTTCAACGACAGCAAAATCCTCAACGACCGAGCCCCAGGGCTGCCTTGCTTCAGGGATAACATCGATAAAAACCTGTTCGAGCCCGGTATCATCACCTGCAGAAACTTCTTCAGCCACTTTTTTCATCGATGATATCCCGACACCGCTCTCTGCCCTGAGCTTTAGCGAAAATTCCCCGCCTAAAAATGCAGCCAGTTTCACGGATTCTTTTAATCTCTTCGGATTTTTAGGTACACAGTACCCTGTTTCATACATTACAGTGACACGCTCTTTTCCCGGAACCTTCGGAAGCGGCGCGACACCAAGATTGTACTTAACACCTTCCTTAGCCAGCCTTTTATAATTAAGCAGTGACCAGTGACCGCTCACCATCATCCCGATCGCCCTTGTAGTGAACATGCTGCTCAGGAATGATGTCTCCCTTACCATGGAAGAGGGAGTAACATGATGTAAAATATCCAGGTCTATTAAAAACTGATACGCTTGTTCTGTCTCGGGACTGTTCAAATAACCCGTAGTAAAAGACCCGGAAGGATCGAGAATATCTCCACCATTGAGCCATATCCAGGGATGATATAAATAATATTCAGATGGCATAAGTACGAATCCGTAAACATCCGGTTCCCCGTCATTATTTGTATCACGGGTTAATTTTTTTGCTTTATCGAGAAAATCATCCCATGTCCAGTCAGGTCCGGGATATTCCACGCCGGCGTCATCGAACAGGTCCTTATTATAATAGACTACAAGCGTCGTAAAATCATTCGGTAATGCATAAAGTTTATCATTTCTTTGTGCAATACTCAGGATGTTCCTGTAATAGAGAGTTGTATCATATCCGGCTTCCTCCAGATACGGAGACAGGTCCAGAAGAAGGTCTTTATTTATATATGCAGGAAGCTGGTTTGAATCCAGAATAAAAACATCAGGCGGAGTTCCTGATGCGATCATCATCATTATTTTCTCATTGTAATTTGAAGGAATACTCTCGATAATGACTTGAAGACCGGGATTCAGACGTTCAAATTCAGCGGCAATTTTGTTAGATATCTTTAGCGATTCACCGCTTTCCCATGTGGTAACCCGAAGTTTACGTTCCGTCAATTTCCCGCAGCCAGCGGTATTGATAATAAGCGCAAATATGAAAAGAACTTTTATCCACTTTTTAATCATTCATATACTCAATTGGAGAAATATTGTCAATATCACCCTAATTTTTTATACCTTGTCCAGATTCTTTTTATTAGTCTATAATCCTTTTTGGAGAATTTTTCAAGTGTCCCGTCGACCCGGGTAACAAAATAAAGAGAAGGGACACCGAGTACAGCTTGTTTTTTCATATAATTTCGCCATTCCTTGAGTGATGGTCCTGACCAGTTATCAGTATCGATCAATATGCCGGGGATCGCTGTTTTTGCAACTTTCTGCCTGTGTTCCATTACGGAAAACACTTTTCTGGTACCGGGATGTATATCATTCAGCCTGATCATGTCGGTAACATCCGCATAATAAGGATTGGGATTCTGCGTTATTATTAAGGCATCATTCTTAATCCTTTTTGAATTCAGGTAAATTGTTTCCAGAAATTTTTTCAGCATTTCCATGCCATATATATTTCCATAAATTTCAAGATCCCTGTCTTTTGGAAAATGTTCATTAAAATCCACTTTGAACCCATCCGCATTCATACATCCCTTGTCTTCAGATAGAAGATTATGGCATATCTTTTCAATTCTTTTTTCAAAATCAGGATGAGTTACATCAACCGCCACAGCTTTACCTTCTTTCTTCAAACATGCACTTTCGGGAACACCCTCACACAGCCATAACGGATACCACAGGAGAACTTTTCTTCCGATAGTATGCTGTTTGTCAATAAAACCTCTTAGATCACTCCATTTATTAGTATCAACATCATTCAAACCATAATTTTTCTGCCATTTATCATCGATTATTACTATACCCGGATCAATATCATTTTCCTCAAGGGTCTTCAGCATTTTATCATAAAATTTCCTGTCGGCATAATCCTGCGGTTTCCCGTTATCGAGTAATGCCTGAACAACCTGCTCTCCCCACCCGCAGAATATGGGTGCTGTCCACCATGTAAACGGTTCTTTTTTTTCAACACTTTCAGTTCTAAGATTTTTATACAATTCAACGTGTCTGTTTAAAGCAAGGTATTCATCCTGGTTTTTGAAGGAAAAAACCAGATGCGGTGTCTCAAACCTGCCGTTTATATGATAATTATCGTTATAGGTTAGGCTGAATGAGAATCCCTTTCCCCCGTTATATTTATATTCAAGAAAATTGTATTCTCCCTTACCGGGAATCAGACTGGCTGAGATCCAGTTTCTCCTCGTGAACTTGATACTGTAACATAAAGGGGGAGGCGCAAACATCCAGTGATTTATTTTTCGTTCGTCATCACTTATCATATCGATGGATGTAGATTCCCAGGACTTATAATACCGCCTGTCTATATAATTAGGCTCAGGTGAAAAAACCAGAGGAAAATTATGAACTGAACCCTGAAAATTACCGTTAATATCATAACTTCCAAAATAGAACAATTCATTAAGTTTCCCCGATCCGTTTACAACATAATAATATTCGAAATAATCTTCCCTGCAAAGAAAGAAATATTCTACTTTTCCCCAGATCGAACTGTTTGCAGTTATTTTTATTTCTATGAACTTTTTAGCTTCTTTCACATGGAGGTCAAAGCCGTAAATATTGTCCTTTTTATCACCGGAGTTAAGTCCCGACAGAAAATACACTTTTGCAAAGAGACGCCAGTTAGAAAATATTTTTACATAAGGTTTATTAGGATTATCAAACCTGAGATGGTAATATAACGAT
>JBHPGK010000194.1:0-7036 GCA_042570605.1 Candidatus Zhuqueibacterota bacterium | reverse complement strand
CGAGAATATGTTGATTTTATTAATCTTGTAAATAAAAGATGTTTGTTTTTCAAGACTCTGAAGTTTTTTCAACCTTTTTTCTCTAAATTTTAGGATGTTATGGATTTTATCAATGTTTTCAGATTTGATTTCTTTATCCAGATCTTTTGTGATTTTGAGGATATCTTCGGATAAAATCAATTCTTCCTGAAGAAGATTTATAAGTTCAGTTAAGTTCAGTTTATTCTCAACCATTAGAAAATATAATATATCTATTTTGAAAAACAAACATCTTTTATTTACAAGATTAATAAAATCAACATATTCTCGGCAGCTGCTCACCACTCAACATATCCACAATTCTTGAACCTCCGATAGTGGTTCTTAAAATCACTTTACCTGCATGGTCATTAATTACACTGCCTATTATCTCTGAATTCTTACCATATTTGGACTTCTTCATTATATTCAGTGCTTTTTCTGAATCTTTTTCCGGAGTAAAAAGAATTAATTTTCCTTCATTCGCAATATATATAGGATCAAAACCCAGTATCTCGCAAAGCCCTTTAACCTCTTCACGGACAGGAATTTTATTTTCAAATATTTCTATTCCTTTATTACTTTTTTCAGCTATTTCTTTAAGAGAAGTTGCAATTCCTCCTCTTGTAGGATCTTTCATTGTGTGAATCTCTATACCTGAATCGATCAATTCTTTAACCATTTTATTAAGAGGTGCTACATCAGATAAAATTTCATTTTTAAACTGAATGTTTTCTCTCCGGGCTAAAACAGAAGTTCCATGGTCACCGATTGTACCGTTAATGAGGATTTTGTCCCTATTTTTAATGTTCTTTGAATCAACATTTATCCCTTTTTGTACAATCCCTATGCCACTTGTATTTACAAATATTTTATCCCCTTTACCTTTATGTACAACTTTAGTATCTCCAGTTATTATGTCGATGCCTGCTTCTTTTGCTGCCTTTCGCATAGAATTTAATACAAGTTCAAAATCTTTTATTGAGAATCCTTCTTCAATAATAAAACCGCAAGACAAATATAATGGCACTGCCCCGCTCATACTCAGATCATTTACCGTTCCACAGACCGCCAGTTTTCCAATATCACCTCCGGGAAAAAATATCGGATCCACCACATAAGAATCCGTAGTAAAAGAAAATCTTGTCCCTTTTACGTTAAATACACCGCTGTCTTCCAGTTTATTAAGAATATTATTTGAAAAATTAGGTACAATGTATTCATCAATTAGTTGATGGGTTAGTCTTCCTCCACTTCCGTAAGAAAGTAAAACATTCTTTTCAGCCATCTTTTCTCCTTAACTATATTTGTAATATGCTGAACATGTTCCCTCTGTTGAAACCATACAAGCACCTACAGGATTTTCTGGAGTACATAATTTTCTAAACAACTTACAATTCGTTGGTTCTTTTATACCCTGCAGTATTAGTCCGCAAATACACCCTTTTGGCTCAAGAGTTTTATCTACAATAATATCAAATGATTCCTCAGCATCAAATCCCCTGAATTTATCCTTTAATTTTAATCCGCTGTTTTCAATAACTCCAATACCCCGCCAAATTACATCTGTCTCTTCAAATACTTCATATATTAAATCATAAGCGTGCTTATTGCCTTCTTTTTTAACTACTCTGTTGTATTGGATCTCCACGCTAAATTTACATTTTTTAATCTGCTGAACTATCATTAAAATACCCTGCAGAATATCAAGAGGTTCAAAACCGGTTACAACACATGCCTTTTGAAACTTATCTGATAAAAACCGATAAGGAACCGCACCAATAATAGTGCTGACATGTGCAGGACATAAAAAACCGTCAATTTTAAGATCAGGGTTTTCTGATAATATTCTCATAGCAGGGGGTATTATTTTTTGTGATGACAGAATGTAGAAATTATCGGTCCCAGCTTTTTGAGCTTCTTTTACAGTTATAGCAGTTCCCGGTATGGTCGTTTCAAATCCAACAGCTGCAAATATAACATTTTTATCCTTATTTTCATTACAAATCTTTATTGAATCCCAGGCAGAATATACTATTCTGATATCTGCACCAATCCCTTTTTCTTTTTCTAATGAAGAATAGGAACCGGGGACTTTTAGCATATCACCAAAAGTAGTAATAATAGTGTTATCCATTTTTGAGAGCGCAATCAGTTTATCAATATAGTCATTAGAGGAAACACAAACCGGACAACCCGGACCTGAAACAAGGTTAATATTTTCAGGCAGGACACCCTTAATACCGTTTCTAAAAATAGACATTGTGTGAGTACCACAGACTTCCATGATCTTAATCGTCGGTAAATCTTTTGAAACTGAAAATATATTTTCAATAATCCTTTTAGCGATTTCAGGATTTCTGTATTCATCAATATATTTCATTGCAGTCCCATCTGTTTCATCATTTCGAGTGTTTCTAAAGCAGTTTTTTCATCGAGTATTTCAATGCCGAATCCGGCATGAACAATAACATAATCCCCAATTTTAACTTCAGGAATTAATTGTAGGCCAATCTCACCGATTACCCCGGAAACTTCAGCTTTTGCTCTCAAACCGTTAATTTCCGTAATTTTCATTGGAACACCAAGACACATAATACTACCTCATTAATTTTTAATTAATTCTCCTGCTGCAACTGCCTGACCAAGCGATATACCTCCGTCATTAGGCGGAATAAGAGTGTGATTATAAACTATAAAATTACTTCTTTCAAGATTTTCTTTCAAATCATTAAGTAAAACCAAATTTTGAAAACAACCTCCGCTTAAAACAACCTTATCAATACCATAATTAACCTTTAAATTCAAGCAGACATCTCTGAATATTTTTGACAATGTCCTGTGAAATCTAAAACTAATAAGCTCAGCAACTGAACCATTGGAATAATCTTTCATTATATCTCTAATTAATGGTTTTATATCAATTATGATATTCTCATCCTGATCAAGAAAATAATTATACGTTTTCACATCATTAATTTTATTCTGGATAAGATTCTCAAGTTCGATCGCAGCCTGACCCTCGTAATCGATAAAATTTCTTATACCAATTATAGCAGATACTGCATCAAATAATCTTCCGCAGCTGGACGTTTCGGGAGAATTGATATTGTTTTCAATCATAGATCGGACTACTCTTTGTTTAGCTATATCAATATTTTTCAAAAAATTCAAATCCAGTTTATTAAATTCTTCACCAAATGATTTAATTAAATAAGCCAGTCCTATTCTCCATGGTTCAACAATTGCTTTGTCACCACCCGGTAAAGGCATATAATTCAAATGTGCTGCCCTTTTATATTTTTTAAGATCAGCGATCAATACTTCTCCACCCCATATTTTTCCATCATCTCCATAACCCGTTCCATCAAGAGCAATACCTATTACATTTTCAGAAAGTCCATTTTCTACCATACATGACACAATATGAGCGAAATGATGCTGAATACGAACGATCTCAGATTTTTTTAATCCCTCACCAAATCTTGTACTGATATAATCCGGGTGTTTATCAACAACAATAATTTCCGGAATAACCTCTAATATTTTTTTGAGATGATCAATTGTTTCTTCGAAATATTCAAGCGTCTCAAGATTTTCAAGATCTCCAATGTGCTGGCTTATAAAAGCCCGGTTGCCTTTCAGAATACAGAACGTATTTTTTAACATTGCACCGCATGCTAATATTTCAGGGTACTTATTCTTCAGAAAAACGGGTATAGGTACAAATCCCCTGGCTCTTCTTATCGGCAGCAGCTTATTATTGAATATTCTCACAACAGAATCATCACTTCTGACACAGATATCACGATTATTAACTAAAAAGTAATCTGCAATGTTTTTTAATCTTAACACTGCTTCTTCGTTATCAATTGAAATTGGTTCTTCCGATATATTACCACTTGTCATAACAAGTGCATCAAAAGTGTCTTTCAATATCAGATAATGCAGGGGAGTATATGGCAGCATGACCCCAAAAGAATTAATAAAAGGAGCTACATTTTCAGAAATTTTATTCGTTGGCCTCTTTGAAAGCAAAACGACTGGTTTTTGAGGTGAATTCAGAACATTTTTCTCAATCTCACCAACTACTGCGTATTTCTCAACGCTGGCTATATCGGGAGACATCAATGCAAATGGTTTTTGATATCTTCTTTTTCTTTTTCTGATATCTTTGACAGCTTTATCATTATAAGCATCACAGCATAAATGAAATCCTCCGATTCCCTTAACAGCAATAATTTTACCATTCTTTAAAAGTCTCTTTACCTCATCAATTGGATCATCTGTATTGAACTTTTCTCCATTATTATCAAGCAAAGACAATTCCGGCCCACATTTAAAACACCCATTTGGCTGAGCATGAAATCTTCTGTCCTCAGGATCATTATATTCTGACCGGCAGTCTTCACACATCTCAAAAACATGCATGGTAGTGTTAATTCTGTCATAAGGGATATCTTTAATAATGGAATACCTTGGACCGCAGTTTGTACAATTAATGAAGGGATAAAAATATCTTCTATCAGATACGGAAAAAAGTTCTTTTTGACAATCTTCACATATAGACATGTCCGGTGAAATCAGCGTTGTTTTGTCTTTCTTTTTCTTGCTTCCTTTAATTTTAAAATCATTATAACCGTTTAAAGGTTTTTTATTTTTTTTTATTTCAATTATACAGGATAAAACGGGAGGATTACTTTCAAGTTCTGTGAAAAAATGCTCAACAGATTTTTTTAAACCTTCAATTTCTATTTCAACACCGTGTGAATCATTTAGAACATACCCTGAAAGACCAAATCTTTTAGCAGTGTTATATACAAATGGTCTGAATCCAACACCCTGCACAATACCTTTAATTTTGATATTGTATCTTATTTTTTCTTCAGTTCTTTTAGCCATTGACACCAGTCATCAATACCTTCGAGTGTTTTACAAGAAGTTTTAAATACTTTCAAATCCGGATTAATATTTAAGCTGTTTTCAATTGCCATATTAATATTAAAATCCAAATGTGGTAGAAGATCAACTTTATTTACAATTAAAACTGTAGATTTCCTGAAAGCAGTAGGATATTTTAAAGGTTTATCATCACCTTCCGGTGTACTCATCAAAACTACTTTTAAATCTTCTCCAAGATAAAATCCGGCAGGACAAACCAGGTTTCCAACGTTTTCAATAAACAAAATATCAAGATTATTTAAATCAAAATTATTCAGGGCATTTTGAACCATTTTCGCATCCAAATGACAGGATCCCTTTGTAACTATCTGTACAGCAGGAATTCCGATTTTAGCAATTCGTTCAGCATCATTACTTGTTTGTATATCACCCTCAATAACTGCAATTTTCAACTCATTTTTTAACTTCTCAAGGGTTCGCTCAAGCACAGAGGTTTTTCCTGAACCCGGAGAACTAAGCAGGTTTATTACAAAAAGTCCTGCTTCATCAAAAAGGCTACGATTTTCTTCAGCTATTTCATCATTTTTTTTCAGCACTTCTCTTTCTATAGTAATTACTTTCATCATTCAACCTCAACACTTGTTATTTGAAACTCTTCTCCTTTTTGTAAAACCACTTCCCTGCTTTTACAGTACCCGCAGATCAAAACAGGGTTATCCATATTTACATTACTTCTCTTATTGCAAATTTCACATAGAACTTCAGGGTGAACATTGTAAATAGCAAGCCTTGAGTTATCCAAAATTGTATCTTTTGCAACAGCCTCAAAACAAAATTCCAATGCTTCCGCTGAAACACATGAAAATTTTCCAATTTCAATATTTACAGTTAATACCCGGGAAAATGTTTCATCTTTCAATTGTTCTTCTATGACATTTACAATATTCTGAGCTATAGACAATTCGTGCATTTTTCCCTTTAATAAATTAAAGGTATAAATTTACAAAATTTTTCTTATATATTCCACAACTTAAAGGGAATACAAAAAATAAGAAGGATTTACTGTAGATAAGAAGGTAATATCTGAATACCGGAAATTAGAGATGTTAAAGATATAAAAGTAAATTCTATCTGTGCTTTTCTATTTCACCGGTCATTGGAACAAATCTGACCGGCAGTAATTTAGTTTTGCGAATTCCGGATATTGTTTTTTCAATTAAAACGAGTTCCTGTAAATAATTACCTACAGGGATAATCATCCTTCCACCAACCTTCAGTTGGTCGATTAATGGTTCAGGAATTTTTTTAGGTGCAGCTGTTACTATTATTGCATCAAATGGGGCTTTAGCTGGTAAGCCGCTGTAACCATCCCCGACAATTACGGTAATATTAGTATAGCCAAGGTCATTAAGTGTTTTTTTTGCCCTTTTGCCAAGTTTTTCAATGATCTCTATAGTGTATACTTCCTTAACGATTTCTGCCAGAACAGCACCTTGATATCCCGAACCGGTTCCGATTTCAAGGACTTTCTCATCTCCTTTTAAATTCAGTACATCGGTCATGTATGCAACTATATATGGTTGAGATATTGTTTGTCCTTCACCAATAGGCAGAGGTGAGTCCAAATATGCCCTTTCTTTAAGTTCATCCGGGACGAACATATGCCGCGGAACTTTTTTCATCGCTGCAATAACATTTTTATCTGAAACTCCCCTATTAACTATCTGTATATTTACCATATGCAGTCTTCTTGATGCAAAGTTATCCTGTTTTTTACTTTTTTCATGAACAAGGATATTACCGGACGAAATTATAATCAGAAATGTCATACATTCAATTAATATTTGATTTAAGGTTATCATTGTCTCTCTTTCAATTAACATCTGAATAATATGAACAAAACTTATAGAAATCAATATTTTTTATTTCTATATTGTGGAAAAATGACATTCTTAAGCCTTAACGGTATTTAATTAATCTCAAATTCTTTTAATTTCTAATATTTTTTGCAGGCTATTATTCAATAATTATATTCTGTCAATTTAACATTTGTGATTATCATTATATTAATGAAAACACATTAACTTTTAATGTTATTGCAGCGATGAAAAAAGTT
>JBHPGK010000193.1:0-7048 GCA_042570605.1 Candidatus Zhuqueibacterota bacterium | reverse complement strand
ATTAAGGAAGAGAATTTGTAAATTGCTAATTTAAAGGAGTTTAACCTTCGGGAAAATAAATGAAATGAAAGTAAATGGAGTTTTGCAATCGGGCAGTATCCAGCAGGCTGCCAAAGGGGATTTAAGGAAGAAAGAAGATGTCCCACAAAAATCATCTGATAAAGTTGAGATTTCATCCGAAGCTCGTTCTATGCAGGTTAATAAAAATCTTGCTGGATCTGCGGTAAACAAATTAAACGATGTGCCTGAGGTCAGACAGGACAGGATAGCTGATGTTAAAAAGAAGATAGAAGAGAATTACTACGAGACCAGAGAAATAATGGAAAAAGTGGCAGAAACTTTAATGAGGAATTTGAGGATTTAAATCCTTAAATTACAACTGATTTTTTAAAAAAGGGGATAGCAGTATCCTCTTTTTTTATTTTAGATCCAAAAATAATGTTTTTGCGGTCCTGCCCCCTTGTTCAAAAGGCCAGGATTTCCCCGTAAGGTTTGAACAATCAGATCCCTGCGCCTTTACTTTCCCGCTAATAGTTTTCTATTTGAAAATCGTCTGAAAGTAATTAAATTATAAAAAATGCACCTGTAGCTCAGTTTGGATAGAGCACCAGATTCCGGATCTGGGTGTCGGAGGTTCGAGTCCTCTCAGGTGTACGAAAAAAGATCCCGCCCTGGCGGGATTCTTTTTTCCCCTAATTACGAATTACGAAGAACGACTTACGAGATTTTTTCCAACGGCTTTTATTTTTTCCCACTAACTTCTTTTCCGTCAGAGGCGGATCTACTTCCGGCAGACATTCTATTATCTGTCATTCTTCCGAAGGTTAGGCTTTCCTTTTTCAATTGAAAAATTTATGTATTGTTTAAATAAAATTATGTAAAACATAAAATAATTGTTGTATTATTTAAAATAATCCCGTATAATAAATGTGAGTATTCGATTGTTTATTAAGAAATCAGAGAAAAATTATGGCAATAGAAATAAAATTGGACTTTATCCTGCTAAAAAGAAAGATGCAGTTAACGGAACTTTCTGAGTTGATCGGTATCTCATTGACAAATCTATCCCTTTTGAAGACGGGCAAAGTTAAAGGTATGCGGTTTAAAACGCTTGAGTCAATTTGTAAGATACTTGAATGTCAACCCGGGGATTTACTGGAATATATACCGGATTAGATCTCAAGTTTCAGAGCATCTTATAACAAAACAGGATTAATATTTTGAAAACGAAAGTCAAAATTGTATAACAAAAAATAATTTGGAGTTAAAAAGTTAAAGGAGGACAAGATGAAAGACCGAAATTATGCATTAGCCGGCTGGTTTTCAATTATCAATGCTATTGTTTTTGCACCTTTAATGATTTTCAGTTTATATATGTGGCAGAGCAGAAGTTCAATTCCGGCTGGAAATATTTTAGGATCCATTGCGGATTTAATAGTTGCCGGTCTTTTTGCTTATACATTTTATATGTTTAAAATACTTCTTAAAGAGAGATATGAATTTAATTCTGCAAATATCTGGATAATGATCCTGATCTGGGTGCATATTTTACTCGCAGTTACCTGCATTTTGGGAAAAATGATCCCCGGTCTGGAAAATATTTTAGCACCAGTTGTTACACCAGCAGTGATCCCGATTGGCATTTTCCATGTAATTTTAGCATTGGTATTATTAAAATTAAAGGAAGAGTCACCCGGTCATATTAAACCATTTACTATTACCCTGCTTATCAGTGGAGTCTGTATGATTTTAATTCTGACAGGTCTGGTCTGGAGTACTGCATTAGTTATATTTAACCTTTCATCATTAATATCAACAATTATCGCCTATGTTTTTCTTGGAATAATATTTTCACGCGCTAAAGAAGGCGTTGAGTTTGTATGAAGTTTTAATTTTAAAAGCTTACTAACATTTTTGCATATCTGTGCATCAGGTGAACGAAAAAAGAATCGCCGTGATATTTAGCGGCTTTTCTTTTTTCCTACTAACTTCTGTCACTCTATTATCTGTCATTCCAATTATGAATTGGTTTTTCTTTTTTCGAGTTGAAAGAATCAAGGTTGATAGAGTGAAAGAAGAGAAAATTAGAGATCAAAAAAAAGCCGTTATTTTCGATATAACAACGGCTTTTTTATTGTCTAAAATATTCTAATTACCCCTCCAAATTCGGGTGTTTCAGATGAAAGTCGGTTGCATCCTGGTAAGCCTTTGCGACCGCAAGAGTTTTGTCCTCAGCAAACAGGCTGCCGATAAATGAAATACTTGTCGGTGAGCCTTTCTCCGTAAACCCATTAGGCAGTACAACGCACGGATGCCCCGTCAGATTAGTCAGCAGAAGGCTGCTCCCGCCGTAGGATGGCGTCACAAAGACATCGATCTCTTTATACATGTCAGCCATAGCCTCCATCACCATTGTGCGCACACGGTTAGCCTGAACGTATTCTACGGCAGGTATCATCCTCGAACGCCTGAATGAGTTGGGCCAGGCTCCTTTATTCTGTCTTGTCAGGAGATCATCCCTGTTGCTTAAAGTAAGCTCACTGAAGGCGGCTCCTGCTTCAGCACTGAGTATAAATGACATTGAACTGATCGGGTAATCAGGCAGTTCGATCGGTATAAGGTCAATAGCGGTCTTTTTCAGAGTCTCCAGTACAGCCAGATCATTTTCTTTTGATCTTTCGTTACGCCTTTTTGCCTCAAATGCACTTTTATAATAACCGATGCGAAGTTTCTTTATATCGAGACCGGCATCCCAGTTGAAAGGGTAATCCAGGATAGTCAGGTCTCTGCCGTCAGGACCGTAAATAGCGTTAAATACCAAGGCACAGTCCTCAACGCTTCGGCACATGGGTCCTATCTTATCCATCGTCCAGCTTAAAGCCATGGCGCCGTACCTGCTCACACGGCCGAAAGTAGGTCTAAGACCGGTCACTCCATTGCGGGTAGCAGGTGAGACGATCGAGCCCCATGTTTCAGTACCGATAGCGAAACCTACAAGTCCTGCTGCAGTTGCCGAACCCGGTCCGGCAGATGAACCGCTTGAACCCTGCTCTGTATTCCATGGATTCTTTGTCTGACCTCCGTACCACCAGTCACCCATAGCAAGAGCCCCCATGGTTAATTTTGCCACGAGTACCGCTCCCGCTTCTTCCAGGCGCTGTACAACCGTTGCATCGGTATCTATTACCTGGTCTTTATACGGCATTGCACCCCATGTGGTCTTATATCCTCTTACAGCAAGCAGGTCTTTCGCTCCCCACGGGATACCGTGCAGCCTGCCGCGGTATTTACCTGAAGCGATCTCTTCATCCGCTTTTTTTGCCTGCCTTAAGGCAAGGTCTTCTGTAAGCGTAATTACGCATTTTAATTTGGGATCGTACTTTTTCAGCCTGCTGATATACATCTTTGTTAGGTCGGTAGAGGTTACCTTCCTTTCTTCAATCAGTCTGGAAAGATGCGTAACAGGAAGGAATGCAAGCTCTTCAAGATTTGAAGGCACTTTTGGAGTTTTTATTTTACTTGCCTTAAACGGTTTTACTTTCCTGCTGCATTCAAAACCAACCGGAACAGGATTGAACTGAATAGCCGGGGGAACACTATTATCGATCGGTATTTCCCTGATTTTTTCATAGCTTTCGAGGTTGCTGTTCAAACCGTCAAGCATGAGGTCTCTTTCTTCTTCGGTGAATTCAAGTCCTGCCATTTTTTCAGCATACTGCAGGATCTCTTTGTTAAGTTTCTTCTTTTCCTGGTATTCAGCCCATAATATACCGGGCAAAAGGGTGGATGATAATCCGATCCCTGTAAAAAATGACATAAATGACCTGCGCGTGATTCTTTTCATGGATTTCCCCTTTATATCTAATGATTTTTTTGATTTGATCTTTCAAAAAGGATTTCTCGTAAAATATTCGATAAAAACATGATTTTCAAGAGTTTTTTTTCGATTTTTTTTAGAATTGGAATTATACTGTTTTGTTCTCATAAATGAACATAATAATTAGAACCGCTTAGAAACGAAATTTAAGTATAATGGTTGAGTACTTTATTTGAGCACCACACAGAAAAAGGAACAAGGGGGCATGACGTAATAATCTAATTGAACTAAGAATTTGCTATTATGCGTGGAAATTTATTTGCTCAGCTCAGAATGACAATAAAAAAACAGTTGGATTTGTTTATTTTTCAAAAAATATTTGTAAACAAAGTTTGATTTGCTTAATATTATGTAAGATTAAAAATAAAAGTAAAGATTACATAAAGGAGGTCGGAAATGCTTAAATTATTATTTGTTGGATTTGGAAATGTAGGGCAGGCTTGTGTGCAGCTCCTTCATGATCAAAAAGATATTCTTGAAAAAGAATATGGTTTTAAGTACAAAATTGTTGGAATACTTGATACTGTGAAGGGAAGTGTGATAGATGAAAATGGCATTGATCCTGTAAGAGTTTTGGATCTGGCTGCAAAAAACTTAAAACTGGATGAATATGCCGGAGGCGAAAGTTTCGGAGATGCACTTGAAGTGATTAAAAAAATAGATGCTGATGTACTGCTGGAAGCGACCTTCACCGATATAAAAACAGGTGAGCCTGCGACATCCTATATAAAGGAAGCAATTAACCGCGGTATGCATATAGTAACTACAAATAAGGGGCCCCTTGCACTGTTTTATAAAGAAATTAAAGCTCTTGCAGATAAAAAAGGCGTTAAATTCCTCTTCGAAGGTACAGTTGTCAGCGGTACGCCGCTCCTTAATTTAATACGTGAAACTCTGAAGGGTTCAGGGATAAATAGTATTCAGGGCATTTTAAACGGTACTACAAATTATATTCTGACGAAAATGGAAGAAGGAATGGAATATAATGCTGCATTGAAAAAAGCCCAGGAACTGGGTTATGCAGAGGCTGTTCCTGATGCCGATGTTGAAGGCTGGGATGCTCTTGCAAAAGCAACGATACTGGCAAATGTCGTTTTTGATGCAGGTTTAAAGCCTGACGATATCCCCTGCCGGGGTATAACCAAAATAACTGCCGGTGATATTGAAAATGCAAAAAAAGAGGGGAAGAGGTATAAACTTCTGGCAAAGGTATCAAATGAAGGAGGAGTAGTTAAGGCGGAAGTCAGCCCCCAAAAGATCGATCTGCTTCATCCACTGGCGTCTGTTTCAGGTGCCACAAATGCATTGACTATTTCCAGTGATGCACTCAATGATGTCACGATAATAGGACCGGGTGCAGGTAGAAAAGAGACGGGATTCAGCATGCTTATAGATCTTTTAGCTATTTAGACTGAAAACATATTAAACTGATTCAAAAACATTTGGAATGAATCCAAGGTTGCAAAATCAAAGATCAAAATGAAAAAATAAAAATGACAAATCAAAATGCAAAATGGGAGAAAGAGAAAGAAATATTTTTTGCTGTATTTTATTAAATTATAGTACTTGTAATATTAATTTTAGTGTATCAGCAATATTTTTAAATTTTGATATGTGATTTTTCATTTTGATTTTTAATTTTTAATATATAACTCTATTTAATTGATATTTAGATACTGTAAATAAAAGGAGGCAAAGATGAAAATGTTGATCGATTCGAAATGGATAAATAAAGATGATAAAATACCAGTCAATGATCCCTTTGATAATTCGATTATCGATTATGTTCCAAAAGCTACAAAAGAAGATGTATTAAAAGCAATAGAAGCCGCGGAAAAAGGCTTTAAAATCTCCCGTAAAATGACTGTTTATGACCGTGCCCAAATCTTGTATAAAACTGCTGAAATTGTAACCGACCGTCTTGAAGAATTTGCAGAACTTATTGCAAGGGAAAGCTCAAAGACCATTAGAGAAGCCAGAAAAGAGGCAATGAGAACAACCAATACCTTAAAAGTTTCAGCAGAAGAATCTAAAAGGATCCTTGGTGAGACTATACCTTTTGATTCTTTCCCCGGGGGTGAGGATAGAAAGGGGTATTATTACCGTTTTCCAATAGGCATTATTCTGGCAATAACACCCTTCAATGACCCGTTAAATCTGGTAGCTCATAAGATTGGTCCCGCGATTGCCGGAGGGAACAGCGTGATATTGAAACCGGCAACGGTTACACCTCTTTCTGCCATTAAACTGGTAGAAGTCCTTCTCGAAGCCGGACTGCCGCCTGAAATCATGCAGGTCATAACCGGACACGGCGGTGAATTGAGTAAAACACTGGTCGGCGACGAAAGAATCCGTATGATCTCGTTTACCGGTGGAGTTGAAGCAGGAAAACAGATCGCCGCAATAGCAGGAATTAAAAAGATCGGAATGGAACTCGGTTCAAATTCTCCCGTGATCGTTTGGGAAGATGCTGATGTGGACTGGGCTGCTGAAACATGCGTATCAGGTGCTTTCTGGGCAGCAGGGCAGAACTGTATCGGTGTACAGCGGCTGTATATACATAAAAAGATATATGAAGAATTTAAGGAAAAGTTCGTAAAAAGGACAAAAAAGTATAAGATCGGGAATAAAATGCTTGATGAGACTGATATGGGACCTATGATAACTGAAGGAGAAGCGAGAAGAGTAATAAAATGGGTAAACGAAGCTGTTGCTAAAGGAGCCAGACTATTATGCGGCGGCAGCAGGGAAGGTGCAGTTGTCGAACCTACCGTTCTGGAAAATGTACCTGAAGATGCAACAATCCATTATGAAGAAGTGTTTGGACCTGCCGTTAATCTGTATCCGGTAGATGACCTGGACGATGCAATCGAAAAAGCGAACAGTCTGCCTTACGGGCTGCTTGCGGCTGTATTTACTAAAGATGTTAAAACTGCATTCAAGGCAGCGTATGAACTTGACTGCGGCGGCGTAATGATAAACGATTCTACTGATTACAGACTCGACTCCATGCCGTTCGGAGGGATCAAATATTCCGGACTGGGCAGGGAAGGTCTTAAATTTGCACTGCAGGAAATGACAGAACCAAAAGTGATAAGCTTTTACCTCGGTTAAATTTTGTCTCTCGCAGAGACGCAGAGAACGCAGAGAAACAAATGTAGGGGCTTTGTC
>JBHPGK010000192.1:0-7120 GCA_042570605.1 Candidatus Zhuqueibacterota bacterium | reverse complement strand
CCAGTGCCGTGAATGTGGTTATATTGAGCAGTGTAAAAACTGCAGTATCACTCTGACTTTTCATAAATACGAAAAACGCTTAAAATGCCATTACTGCGGGTACACTTTAGCTCCGCCTGTAAAATGCCCGGGATGTAAAGGAGAAAATATTTTTTATCCGGGTGCAGGGACTCAAAAACTCGAGGAAGAGATAAGAGAAAAAGTACCGGGCTATTCACTTATCAGGGTGGATTCAGATATTTTATCCAGTAAAAAGCGGTTCTGGCAGATCTCAAAAGATATTCAGAATGGGAAATACTCCATAATACTTGGAACACAGATCATATCAAAAGGTCTGGATCTGCATAATCTAAATTTTGTCGGTGTTATCAATGCGGATATCGGGCTTTTTTTACCTGATTTCAGAGCTTCTGAAAGGACATTTCAACTTCTTACGCAGGTCTCCGGAAGAGCCGGCAGAAGAGAAGAACGCGGTGAAGTCGTAATTCAAACATATAATCCGGAAAATATCGCTTTGATCAGCAGCAGAAAACACGATTTTGAATTGCTCTATAATAATATAATAAATTCAAGGAAAGAACTGGGGTATCCACCATTCAGCAGACTAATACTGATCAGATTTAAGCATGGTAACGCTAAAATTTGTGAAAAGGAATCAAGAGAATTTGCAGCAGAACTGAAAAAATCAAATATCGATGCCCAAATTCTGGGACCATCCCCATCGGTACTTTTCAAAGTACAGAATAATTACAGGTTTCAGATACTGATAAAGATCAGGAACCGGTCTTCGAAAAATCTGAAATTGATAAAATCAAAGCTAAAATGGATCACAGAGGAACTTAAAACCATTAAATCACGATTATCTATAGATATAGATCCGTTTGATATGGTGTAATACTGAAAAAAATGGCTTTTAAAGAAAAATTAAAAAACATTCCGGATAAACCCGGAGTTTATCTTTTCAGAAATAAAAAAGATGAGATCCTTTATATTGGAAAAGCAAGGATTCTAAAAAACCGTGTAAAATCTTATTTTCAAAGCAGAACTTTCGAAAGTCCCAAGACAGAAACTCTTGTCAAAAAGATAGACCGGATTGAGACTATAGTTACCGATAATGAAGTCGAAGCCCTGATTCTTGAAGCAAATCTCGTTAAAGAACATAAGCCAAGATACAATATCGATCTAAAAGATGATAAATCTTTTCCATTTGTAAGAATAACAAACGAACGCTTTCCTAAAGTTTTTTTAACGAGAAAAGTCGTAAAAGACGGTTCAAAATATTTTGGACCGTACACGAATGTTAAAAGCATAAGAGATTCACTGCATATATTAAAAAAAATATTCCCCCTGCGGCAGTGTAATAAGGTTTTATCTGAAAAGGCTGTCAAAGAAGGGAAATTCAAGCCCTGTCTTAATTTTCATATTAATAAATGTCTTGGGCCCTGTATCAGCGGAATAGATAACACCGAATATAATGAAATGATCAACCAGGTTATATTATTCCTGAACGGAAAAACAAAAACGGTTATAGAGATCCTGCAGGCTAAAATGGATGAAAAGGTTAAAATTCTGGAATTTGAAAAAGCCGCACTTTACAGGGACAGGATAAAACTTATAAAAAATTTCGATGCCAGGCAGAAAGTGGTTTCAACAGATTTTACAGACAGGGATATTTTTGCAGTTTACAAGGAAGATGACCTTGCATGCGGAGTCCTACTGAAGGTCAGGGAAGGAAAAGCATTGAACCTGCATCATTTCTATATGAGCGGCGTGGAATATTCCGGTGAATCTGAAATCATGAAATCACTTATACAGCAGTATTATTTAAATTCGGATACGTTTGTTGACGAAATTCTGCTCTCCGCTGAACTTGAAGATATTAGTTCCTTTAAAGAATGGTTTGAGAAAATTAAAAATGAGAGGATCAAGATCAATACTCCAAAAAAAGGAGAAAAATCCAAACTGGTTGAAATGTGTAAAAAGAATGCAAAATTCTATCTTGATGAATTAAAACTTCAAAAATTAAAAGACGCAGATTATACTCCACGCTCGGTCAGAGCTTTAGAAAGGGACCTCAAACTGCAGAAAACACCCCGTGTGATCGAAGCATTCGATATTTCCAATATTTCCGGTAAGGATGCTGCCGCATCCATGGTATATTTTAACAATGCAATTCCGAAAAAAAGCGAATACAGAAGATTTAAAATTAAAAGCAAAACTACTCCGGATGACTATGCCATGATGCGTGAAGCTGTTAAAAGAAGATACAAAAGGATGATAGATGAAAAAAGGGACTTACCTGACCTGATTTTAATCGATGGCGGCAAAGGTCAGTTATCTGCAGCTTTTGGTGTATTAAAGGAACTTAATCTGGAAAGTATTCAAATAATCGGACTGGCAAAAAGACTTGAAGAAGTATATTTACCGGAAAAAAGCGAACCTTTGGGAATTCCCAAAACTTCATCCGGTTTAAGGCTGCTTCAAAGAATACGTGATGAATCCCACCGGTTCGCGATAAATTATCACAGGCAATTGAGGTCAAAAAGGACTATTAAATCCGAACTCGATGATATTCCGGGGATAGGCGACAACAGGAGAAAATTGCTATTGAAACATTTCGGTTCGGTGAAAAAAATTAAAAACTCTTCTGTAAATGATTTGAAAAATGTGAAGGGTATTCCGGAAAAAGTTGCTGAAGATATTTACAGAAGATTGCATAAGTAGTAAAAATTCAAGTTTCCAGATCAAGTTCTTCAAGGATATTAACGGCAGGTTGAGGTGTTCTTTCACCTCAACAATGAATGGATGCGAAGGTGAATAACACCTTCGCCGACAGATAAAATTCAAGTTTCCAGATCAAGTTCCTTTAACACTTTTTTATTTTCAAAGAGTTCTGAGGTCTTTGTATCTATCAACAAATCTCCGTTTTTAAATCCTAAAACCCTGTCAAAGTTACTCTCCAAAAGCTCAATATCATGTGTAATAGTAAATATGGTAATTCTATTCTCATGGAGCGTATTTATGCAGTTTTCAATTTCCTTAAAACCATTATAATCGAGTGCGGAAGTTGGTTCATCAAATAGAATTATTTCCGGATTCAATGCAAGGATCGAGGCAATAGCAACTTTCCTCTTTTCGCCCATTGATATTTTCAGAGGTGATTTTTTTGCGAATTTTTCAAAATCCAGTCCTACCAGTTGCATCGATTCATTGACCCGTTTATCTATTTCAATTTTTGTCATCTCGAAATTTCGCGGTCCAAATGCAATTTCATCATAAATCGTACTTTCAAAGATCTGCTTCTCCGGGAATTGCATTACAAGTCCGGAGGCTCTTCTAAGTTTTTTATGATTTCTGTTTTCGGAAGAGATCAACAAATCATTAAATTTGATCACACCCGAAACCGGTCTGTAAAGTCCGCAGAGCAAATAGAACAATGTGGTCTTCCCTGCTCCGGTTGGACCAACTACAGCGATCTTTTCACCTTTTTCTACTTCAAATGAAATTTCTTTAAGTGCCGGGAGATGAGAATCTTCGTAACGGAAGGATATTTTTTCCATTTTCAGATACATTTTTTAAATTTATATAAATTTTCGTTTAAATGATATCCAAATTTTATTAAATTGGTTCTCAATGAAGATACTCCATATCGCACCTGAAAACTTTGCGGGTGTCCCGATGACTATAGTAAAATCAGAAAAAGAGTTGGGACATTATTCACGATTAATAACCTTCTATAATACTTCCGGCTATGAACAGGATATTAATCTTGATCTTCCTTTTGTTAAATCCTCATTAGTAAACCGAATAAGGAATCTTTATTATAAAAGTAATCTTTCCAATAAGCTGGATATACCTGCAAAAATACCTATCGAATGTATGCCAAAAGGATTTTTGAAAAATTTTTACATTAAAAGAAGGGACAATATTTGGGAAAACAGAGTTGAGGATTTTATAAAAAAAGCTGATTTTGATTTTTATGATTTTGATTTTTACCAACTGGACGGGGGATTAGGATTTTTGCGTAATTGCAAATTTATTAAACGTATTGTGGAAAAAAACAAAAAAGTCATTTGCATGTATTATGGGAGTGACTTGAGAACAAGAGGTGTTATCCCATATATAGATGAAATATCGAGCTTAAATTTAACCGTAGAATATTATCATACATTATTTCATCCAAACATACATTTTATCCCCTTCCCTTTTAATTCTGAAAAATTCAGTTCTTACAAAACAAATCTCTCTGACATAATTATTGGTCACTCACCTACAAATAGAAGATTAAAAGGGACAGATATAATACTCGATGTACTGAAAAAACTACAGCAAAAACACAGTTTCAGGATAAAATTAATTGAAAATTTGCCTTATCAACTTGCTTTAGAAGAAAAAAGTAAATGTTCAATATTTATTGACCAGATCAGTGATCTGGGATATGGAATAAGTTCTTTAGAATCTCTTGCTTTAGGAATTCCGACATGCTCTTCGCTTGTAAAAGGATTCAGCAGTGAGTTTCCGGACCATCCTTTTATCGAAGTAGATGAGACCAGCCTTAGTGAGAAACTGGAACAGC
The DNA here is from genome assembly GCA_042570605.1 of Candidatus Zhuqueibacterota bacterium. GTDB lineage: Bacteria > SM23-31 > SM23-31 > JBHPGK01 > JBHPGK01 > JBHPGK01. The sequence continues at coordinate 2,544 of JBHPGK010000192.1, read as the reverse complement.
TTATAACGGATCAAACTTACAGGATCAAAAAAGGAGATGAAGGAAGAGTCTGGGTAAATACATTTCATAATCACATTCAAGCCGTAAAAAAAATCCATGAAAAGATTTCTGAAATTTTGTAAGGATATTATTAAATATAATGCATAAGGAAATAATTAGGTTTTCCAAAAGTTCAATAACGTATGGTATCGGGCATATCCTGTCCAGAGCAGTGCCTTTTCTGCTTCTCCCGATATATACAAATTTCCTGAATATTAATGAACTCGGAGCTGCATTCTATCTTATCGCCGGAATCGCCATTTTTAATGTCATATACCTGTTCGGTTTTGATGTTTCGCTGATCAGATTTTACGTACTCGCCGAAACTACAAAGGAGAAAAAGAACATATTTTCAACCGGTTTAATATCCGTTTTTTTTATCAGTTCGATACTTTCAGCTATATTACTGTTAAACTCTGATACTATTGCCGGGATATTAAATTCAGGTACTACAAATTATTTCAACTCAAAAATTATTAATATCTGTGTCCTGACATTATTCTTCGATGCAATCGGAGTTTACTCTTTTATTATCCTCAGGGCTGAGGAAAAAGCAAAACGTTTCCTTGTTTTAAGATTATTGGCTAATATTCTGACTTTAGCACTCAACTTTATATATATTGTCATCTTGAAGTCAGGCATATCAGGTGTGTTTTTAAGCAACCTGTATTCGAGCATTTTTGCACTGATTTTGATATCGCCAACAATTTTTAGATGTTTTAAATTTGAATATTCTGCTAATATCTTAAAAAACCTGGTAAAATTTGGTTTTCCGTATATATTTTCCGGTATTGCTATAATTTCCATGGATCTTATGGACAGGATAATCCTTAAACACCTTAAAGGATTGGAAGACGTCGCGCTATATGGTGCAAATTACAGAATCGCCATGATAATGGCAATAATCGTAGCAGCTTTCAGGTTTGCCTGGCACCCGTTCTTTCTTTCAGTATCAAAGCAGGAAAATGCAAAAAGAATTTTTTCAAAAATTTTTACCCTTTATACTTTAGTTACATTTTTTGTTTTGATCCTTTTTTCAATGATAACAAAAGATCTTGTAAAGATTGAGATTTTTGGCAGACATATTATTTCCCAGGAGTATTGGCAGGGGATACAAATTATACCTGTTATTATGCTGTCTTACCTGTTTTATGGAGCGTATGTTAATTTTATTATTGGAATTTATTTAAAGAACAGATCGATCTACATCCCGTTTGTGGTTGTATCATCATCGGTAATAAATCTAACATTGAATTTCCTGCTGATACCCGGATATGGATTATGGGGTGCAGCCGTTGCCACGGTTATTTCATATTTTATAATGATGTTACTCATGTTTATTATTAATAATAGACTATATCCGATAAAATATGAATATGCTCAGATTGCAAAGATAATTTTTTCAAGCGCCATTGCATTTGCAATATATTATTCAAATTTCAGCAGTAACAACCTGCTCAATAGTACGATTTCAATCTCAGTTTTTACAATTCTGCAATTCTTACTTAAAGTCATTAAACCCGGAGATTTAAGAAAATTAAGCAAAGAGATCAAAACATAATAAAGACAGAACTAAACAGGTTTTATATTGAGTTAGGAAAAGTTTATGATGAGGAAGCTGCTGTTTATTCATCCGTCCGGGGAATATTAAGAAAAAAGTTCATTTCAAAGGCTGTCAGAGATTTTAAAGGCGGTATAATGGATATTGGCTGCGGTTCAGGAGTATACCTCGAGAAATATAAAGGCAGCCCAAAAACCGGGATAGATATATCTTTTCAACTTCTTAAGAAGGCAAAACGAAGAAATTCAGATTCCTTTTTTATAGCCGGAGATGCAGATAATCTTTCATTCCTAAGATCGGAGATCACAGACAATATTATTTGTACTGAGGTACTGGAGCATCTTATCTCACCTGAGAATTTTCTTGATGAAGTGAGGAGAATACTAAAACCAAACGGCTATCTATTTATTTCTACACCAAATTACAAAAAAAACAAACCGGGCTGGATAGAAATACCCGGGGAATTGAAGAAATTCAACCTTAACGGGGTTAAAGGGAGATATTATCATACAGCTTATAAGCCTGAAGAATTAAAACAGATCTTTGAAGAAACGGCGTTTGAAACAATAGAATATGGTACATTTGAAAAAGAGATAAAGGTCATAGCAAAGCTGCCGGCCGTCATTAAAATAATCCTGGACAATATCAATAACAGACTATTTAAAAATGTGGAGTTTGAAATTTTTAATGAAAAAATATTTCAGACACTGTGCAGATACAATTATATTATTTTAAAACCGGTAATAAGTTATTTAACTGATTTCGTTAAAGAAGGTGTTAGAAGTTATATAGTTTTAAAGAAAAACGACTGACGTATGCCGATCAGCCTTTATTTAAATAAAATCATCAACATTCATTTATACCGTAAGATTAATTCCTCCGGGAGCTTGACTTTCAATAGGAACTTCCCTGATGACTTTTTCAGATACAGAATTAATTACTTG
>JBHPGK010000191.1:0-7181 GCA_042570605.1 Candidatus Zhuqueibacterota bacterium | reverse complement strand
AACCTTCCAGTATTTAAACTGGTTCCATTTAGATCTGATCCGGACAATATTTTAAATTTTCCAAAACGGCTGATAAACGGCAATTTTCTAATAAATAATACAGGATTGATCAAGATCAGAACAGTACAAAATATTAATACTGATGTAAAAAATATCAGTACATTATCCTTTATTAAATCCAGCTCTGGAATGTTATCCTTCAGGAACAAAACAGAAATTGAACCCATCAGAACTATTACAAAAAAACTGTACAGTTTCTCAAATACTGCATAGAATAAAAGTTCTTTTTTATCAATTCCTTTAATAAAAAAGGCTTTGCCTATTTCACCAACCTTTCCCGGAGTAATGCTCCCAATTGCAATACCTGTTAATACTGATCTTATCAGATCCTTAAAACCAATATATTTTCCTGTGGAGTCCAGTAAAGTCTTCCACCTTAAAGACTGCAAAACAAGATTAGCCGGCAATAGAACAATTGAAATAATTATATACTTGATCTCAGCAGCGGCAAAAGTGCTTTTTATATTTGAAATATTGTCCGGATCAGATCTAAATGGAACCAGTTTAAATACTGGAAGGTTTTTTTTCGTATCGATTTTAACACATTTAGTTTTTACATTACAATTTGTTGTATTGATCTATGCTTTTTCGAATGTCCATTTCCCTGAGGCATTGATGGCGGTGTTTTTTATTTTCTTTGTAAAGAATTTCTTTCCAATTTCTATTGGAGACCTTGGAATTAGAGAAGCCGTTTCAATTTATACTCTTGCAGCTGTTGGAGTGAGTCAACCAGCTGCATTTAACTCGTCATTATTAATCTTTTTTGTAAATATTTTCATTCCTGCTTTAGCAGGTGCGTTTTTTATCGTTAAATACAAAAAACAATGATCTTAAGTTTCCTTTTATATTCATTCCTGGTGATTTTTATCCTTTACTGCTTTTCCCTGATACTGATAAATTTGGGTCTGTTCAGGTTAAAGAAACCTGTTTTCAAAGAGGATAGGGGAGTTACGGTAATTGTACCGGCTAGAAATGAAGAAAAAAACATCAGCGAATGTTTGGAATGTCTTTTAAATCAGGATTATGATCAAAAAAAACTTGAGATAATAGTAATAGATGACCGCTCAACGGATCGTACCGGTGAAATAATAGACGGTTTTGTGAAAAAACATGATATTTTCAAAAAAATAAAAATTGAAGATGTTCCTGATGGGATATCCCCAAAAAAGAACGCTGTTCAGAATGGTGTCGAAAAAGCTGAATTTGACCTGATCTTACTTACTGACGCGGACTGCAGACCTCATGAAAAGTGGGTGAAAACCATGCAGTCCTGCTATGAAAAAAACACGGGAGTGGTTTTCGGTTATTCCCCTCTTATATACAAGAAAAGTAATTTCATTTTCAAAAAATTTCTTTATACGGATGCTCTCAGTCTTGCAGTGATATCAGCAGGGAGTTCAAAAATAGGGATGCCCTTGACATGTTCCGGAAGGAATCTATCTTATAGAAAGGAAGCATTTACAGAAACTGGGGGATTTGGAGAGTCCGCATTTATTCTTTCCGGTGATGATGATCTTCTGATGCACAGGATCAAAAAGAAAACAAAATGGGAAATAAAATATTCAACATTTAAAGATTCCATTAATCCGAGCCATGTGGATTTAGATTTCAGTTCTTTTATTAATCAGAGAATGCGGCACTCATCAAAGTTTAAATATCATCCATTTTATGTAAAATTATTTTCCGCTGTTGTATTTCTCTTAAATTTGTTTATTTTACTTTTTCCGTTAACATTTTTTGTTAGTCAGCAGTATTTGGATTATTACATGGCTGTGCTTGTCCTGAAATTCATTGGTGAATATATGCTGCTGAATTATGGGCGGAATAAACTGAATGCAGGATTTGATCCTTCCGGTTTTATTGTCACTTTTATTCTGCATCCTTTTTATGTGGTTATCCTGGCTCTGATGGGTTTAACCGGAAAATATAAATGGAAATAAAGAGATGCCGGTTGAAATGAATATTATTTTATTTTTCATATTTACAGTATATTTCCTGATCTCAATTATTGTTTTTTTTGCGACATTAAAAAAAGACAGTAAAGGAGTATTAAAGTCCCTTCCCTTTATTTCAATTTTAATTTCAGCCAGGAATGAAGAGAAAAATATCCTGGGATGCCTTGAGTCTTTGAAAGACCAGTCTTACCCTCCCGGCCAGTTTGAGGTAATAATAATAAATGACCATTCTGCCGATAATACAGAAAGTGTTGTAAAAGAATTTATAGACCGGACAAAAAACTTTCATCTTCTTAATGCCCCGGAGGGAGTGCACGGTAAACGTAAGGCACTTGTATATGGCATTGAAAAGGCTAAGGGGGAATTCCTGTTTCAGATCGATGCCGACTGTACAGCAGGAAGAGACTGGTTGTCAGAGTTAGTTTCATCTCTATCTGAAGGCAATTCAATTACGGGAGGATTTACACTTATTGATAAACCGGAAAGCGTAATCGAACGGATCCAGGCTCTGGACTGGGTTTATATACAGTCTGTTGGCACAGCTATTTCAAGGATCAAAAAACCGTTCAGCATTTTCGGCAATAATATGGCGTTTAAAAAGAATGATTATCTTGATTCAGGTGGTTATGATAAAATAAACAGGGAAATACTGATCGACTATCAGCTTGTTCAGTTGATGTTAAAAAACAAATCAAACAAAGGGAAACTGATCTTCAATAAAGGATCTATAGTTAATACAAAACCGGTTAAAAACTTTTTCGAATATCTCAAACAAAGAAAAAGATGGGGAAGAGGCACATTTAATATTAATGTTGGAGGTAAACTGATACTTTTAACATCACTGATATCAAGTTTAATGCTTTTGGTATCCCCATTTTTTGTAAAACAGTTCATATGGTTCTTTGTTTTAAAAATTTCAGGTGACCTGCTGATCCTTTATAATCCCTTAAGATTTTATAAGAGACTGAACCTGCTCTTTTATTTTATTTTTTATGAAATATTCCATATTTTAAATACTGTTGTATTGGGAATTGTTCTACCGTTTTCAAAAAAAGTCGAATGGAAAGGCAGAGAACTGAAATAAATGAGTGAATTTATTTTTACATCTTTTCTTTTTACGCTTTATGCAGAGATACATTCAAAACTTCCGCCCATACCGAATATTCTCAATAATAATATCCCGGAAATTATTTCTGACACCCCTGTAAGGATAAATCCCGGTGAAAAAATCCCGGTACTGGTAATTGTAAAGGACTCACACCTTTATCCAATTGAATTGTCAGGTATAGATGTAGAAATATTTAAAGAAGAAGAAAAACTTCAAAGTCTAAAGCTGATCGATGAAAAAATAAAAATAAACCAGAAGTTCTGGTATAAGGTGTTTTATATAACCCCTGAACTTAAAGGATTAATTGAATTAGATGTGATTTTTAGTATAAAAAGCAGGGATAAGGCATACAGGTACAGGAACAATTCATATAAATTTATCAAAAAGCATAGACTAAAGGTTTGTCTGTCGGATGAAGAACTACCGGACAGCGGCAGAATAATTTATGGTGACCTGCATTACCATTCAGACTATACTGATGATGTCGTTGAGTTTGGAGCGCCGGTTGATGCGGCTGTTGCAATGGCAAAAGCTTCAGGTCTTTCGTTTTTTGCAGTAACCGACCACTCTTACGACCTCGATGACTCCAGAGATGATTCACATAAAAATGACAGCAGTCTTCCTAAATGGGAAAACCTTCAGGATGAAATTAAATCCGGGACTTTTGAAAATGTTACTGTTATTCCCGGGATCGAAGTTTCGGCTGGTAATCAAAAAGGGCGGAATGTCCATCTCCTGGTCTTAAATCCCGGAAAGTTCTATTCCGGCAGCGGGGACAGTGCCGATGTCTGGCTGAAAAATAAGCCTGATAATTTTATTGTCAATATTTTGAAAGAGACTGGCGATTCTGAACTTACAATAGCGGCGCATCCATTTGAAAAGAGGCCGTTTCTGGAGAGGCTCTTTTTAAGAAGAGGAACATGGGAATATAATGATATTAAGCTTGAAAAAATATCCGGGCTCCAGATCTTGAACGGTAAAGAGGGGAAAATAGTAAAAGAAAGTATCAGAAAATGGACAGATTTCCTCCTGAAAGGAGAAAAAAAGTATATATATGCCGGTAATGACGCTCATGGTAATTTTAACAATTTAATAAAACTCAAATTACCTTATGTTTTATTAGGTCAAAAAAGTGAACATATATTCGGGAAAATGAAAACCGGCATTTATGCAGATGTGCTTCCGGATAAAAATGGCATAATAGAAAAGTTGAAGCAGGGAAAATGTTTTGTTACAACGGGACCTTCTATATATACCTGTCTTTATAATAGAGATGAAAAATATTTGCCCGGTGATAAGACAGATAATAACAATTTGAAACTTTACTTTGATATAAAATCTATTAAAGATTTTGGTGAATTGAAAAGTGTTTCGATAATAATTGGAGATTTAATGCAGCAAAAGGAAATTAAACATGATATTGGAATAATAGGATTTAACTATTTATATGATGAAAAATTACCATTCTCGAGCCTGCCTGATAAGTTTTATTTGAGAATCTCGTGCAAAACAGAATCTGCTTTTGCTCTTTCAAATCCTATATGGGTAGGGTATTAGCGCTTTCTATTATTGCCTGAATCTTCTTTTTCCAGGTGTTAAGTGAAACCTGCGCATTTTCCTTATCAAATGATTCGCATTGAATATCAAATGCCGGTGCAATACTGCTTGGAATCAGGTTGGTTATAACATCGTTTTCGAAAATTCTTATCCCGTCGATCATATCCCTCCTTTTTCCGTCGCTTTCATGCATTAGATATCTCATTATTTTTCCCTTTATTTCCCAGGGCGCAAATAATGATTCCCTAAATATATGTGTAAAGTTTATCCGATTTTTTACATTGCTCAATGTTGTTTCATTTTTCAGCATTAATTCGAGTATCTTTATGCAGGCGACTATTGAGTCACAGGCAAAATGAGAATCAGGAAATATGTAACCTCCTCTTGTTCCAAGTACGAGTTTAACTCCTTCCGTATCGGCAGCGCTCATCATTTCCCTGTGATTTCCAATGATTCGGAATATTTCAACGCCTTTATCTTTACATATATAATCGAGCATTACAGTCGCATTAACAGGAGCAGCGATCTTTTCAACTTTATCAGTATCAAGCATCATTTTTGTAATAATTACGGGCAGTTCGTCATTTGTCAGGAAATCACCATTCTCATCCACTGCAAAGATCTGCTCCATGTTCGGATTTAATATAAAACCAACATCGGCTTTTATGGATCTTACAATGGTTGAAAGTTGTTCGATTCGGTGAATAAATTCCTCTTCACTGATCGAGGTCTTATCGGCATCCAGAAAAGCATTTAAGGATACCACATCAATATTGATCTCGCCGAGCAGACCGGGAAATACTGTCGATGCCATTCCGAATGAATAATCCAGGATAACTTTCAGTCTCTTTTTTTCAAAAACCTTTAGGTCAATGGTGTTTAATATCCTGCTTTTGTACCTTTCATTTACCCTTATAGGATAATCAATATCACCGATGTTGTCCGGGCTGGAACGCCTGTAGTCCTCTCCAAAAAAGAGTTTTTCGATCGATTTTATTTTTCCCGATGGCAGGTCTTTTCCTCCTTTGTCAAAAAATATTATATCGATCAGTCTTTTGTCTTTTGGAGATTTGCGAACATGAATAGCGCCTGATAGATTTTCATTGCTGATGTCCTGCCTGAGTACCGGAATCGGTGTACGCTGGTAATCGACAGACTTTACACCGGAAGAGGAGACTCCGCAAATGATCGCTCTTTTAGCCATTCGTGCCTGAATGCTGCTGTCTCTGCTTGTGGCAACCGAATTTCCTTCGCCGATAAATGCACCGTAAGCAGATCCAAGTTTAGCGCAGAATTCAGGGGATATTTCATTGTTCGCAATGCCGGTCACTCTTGCCGCTGTGAACAAGTCCCTCTGCCATTTTTCTGCCCAGACAAGGCTGTGTGATAAGACAGCACCGTCCTCAACCATTTTATCAGGCCATATTTTTACTCCGGATTTAATTACGGTCTTGTCGCCTATATTGCAGTTTTCACCGATATGCACATAATCCCCGATCCTTGATTCTCTGCCGATCTTGGTCGAATAGGCGACCGTGCTGTTGGTTATTTTGGCTTTTCCACAAATCACAGTATTATCCCATATTACTGCATCGATAAGTTCAACTCCCCAGCCTATTTTGCAGTTTTCGCCAATTACAGAGCGGATTATTTTACATTTATCTAAAATTTCTGTTTTTGATCCGATAATTGCGTCCCGGATTTCGGCATTCTTACTGATATTTGTTTTTTTACCTACATAAATATTTTCACCTGTCTTTTTATAAGGGAGATTTGCATTTATTTTTCCTGAGAAAAAGTCAGAGTGAACATTTAAATATTCCGAGAGGTTCCCTATGTCCCTCCAGTACCCTTCAGACATATAGCCCCATAATGATGCTTTATTTTTAAGCAGCTTAGGAAAAAGGTCTTTCCCGAAATCATAAGATTCATCGTCCGGTATCTCTTCTAATACCTTTGGATCGAGAATATATATTCCTGTATTGATACCATCGGAAAAAACTTCACCCCATGTCGGTTTTTCAAGGAATTTCTGGATTTTTCCTTTTTTATCAGTAAAAACAATACCGTATGATAGGGGATTATCCACTCTGGTCAGCACCATAGTTGCATCTGCTTTGTTCTTTACATGAAAATCAACACTTTTTTTCAGGTTGAAATCCGTGTACAGGTCGCCGCTTATTATGAGAAATCTTTCGTTAAAGCTGGCAGCGGCATACTTAACCGCACCGGCAGTACCGAGGTCTTTATCCGGCTTCGCATATGTAAATTTTACACCATATTTTGAGCCGTCTCCTAAATAGTCACGGATTTTTTCAGACTGAAAATACAGCAGTATTACAATGTCGTCGAATCCATTTTTTTTCAGCAGCCTGACTATATGCTCGAGCATCGGGAGCCCTAAAACCGGAGCCATGGGCTTTGGAAGTTTACAGGTAAGCGGGCGCAGCCTTGTACCGAAGCCGCCTGCCATTACTACTGCCTTCATATATTATATCCCC
>JBHPGK010000190.1:0-7231 GCA_042570605.1 Candidatus Zhuqueibacterota bacterium | reverse complement strand
TTAGACAGTTAATTTCTCATACTTCCGGATTATCGACATCACTTCTGAATGAAGAGGGGATAAGGTCTTTAACCTTGTTATGACCGACGGGTGCTACGGGCACATGGATATTGAGCCCGAAAAATTAAAAAAAATCAGAAGAAAAGAGGCAGAAAATGCAGCGGATATGATCGGAGCTGAGCTTATATCGCTTGAATATGAAGATGAATTCCTTATCGAAACAAAAGAAGTTCGCTTAGATGCCATCAATGTCATTAGAAAGGTCCAGCCGGATATAATAATCACTCATCATCCTGAGGATTATCATCCTGACCACAGGGAAACAAGCAGGATCATTTTCGCAGCTTCATTTGTCTGTACTATTCCGAATGTCAGGACAGAAAACAAGCATTGCGAAAAAATCCCCCCTGTTTTCTATATGGATTCAATTTCCGGAATGAACTTTAATCCCGAAGTTTATGTAGATATTACAGATACATTTGATCTTAAAGTAAAGGCTTTAAGCTGCCATGAAAGTCAGGTTGACTGGCTTAAACATCATGACAATATTGATATTATTGAATTCATGAGGGTTAATGCCAGGCACCGGGGAATCCAGTGCAATGCAAAATATGCGGAAGGATTTATACAGCTTAAAACCTGGCCGAGAAATATAACGGAAAGATTATTACCGTAGAATTAAATATGGAAAATAAAACATTACCACGTTTCAGTAAATGCTTTGTCTGCGGCAATGAAAATAAAATAGGAATAAATACCGAATTCCACAGTGACGGGGAGGAAGTATACACTGAGGTCACTTTTAATCAGGATTATGTTGGATATGATAACGTTGTACATGGCGGGGTAATTTCAGCCCTTCTGGATGAAACGGCAATGTGGGCTTGTTATGTAAAAACAGGCAAATTGTTCTTCACAATAGAATTGAATATCAGATTCAAAAGAAAACTGTCCCCGAACATAAAAACGAATGTGACCGGAAAACTGATTCAACTTAAAAAGAGTTATGCAGTTTCTGAAAGCAAATTGATGGATAATCGAGGAAATGTTTATGCTGTTGCAACGGGAAAATACTTTCCTGTCCCTGATGATGAAATGAAAACAATGTGGGATTACCTGGAAAAATGACCGGGCATAAAAGATTTTCAACCTGATTTTTTGATTTAAAAGTAATGGTTGTATATTTAAATATTAATTGACAAATTATTAATATCTTGTTATATTCAATCTTATTCAAACCATCACTAAAAAACAGTTCACTTTATGGAAGAAAATTCAGTTAATTCCGATGCTTCGGAAAAACGAAAATTATCGGCGATAATGTTCACCGATATCAAAGGGTTTTCTAAACGGATGGGGGAAGATGAAGAAGGCACATTTCGCCTGCTGAAAGAGCAGATGAAATCCATCAACCCGATAATAGAGAAATACGACGGCAGAGTTGTTAAAACAATCGGCGATGCTATAATGGGTGATTTCGCCAGTGTATTAAATGCCGTTAAATGTGCTGTTGAGATCCAGAAGCTTCTTCATAGAACCAACCAGAACCGTACTGAGCAGGAAAAATTGATGATCAGGATCGGAATTCATCTTGGTGATGTAATTCTGTCTGAAAATGATCTATATGGAGACGGTGTAAATATAGCAGCAAGGCTGGAGGGAATTGCCCCTCCCGGAGGCATAAGCGTTTCCGAGATCGTTTTTAGTTCTGTCAGAAGCCAGCTTCCACTTAACTTTCAGGATACAGGTCTGCAGTCTTTAAAGAACATTAAGGAACCGATGAGGGTGTATAGTATACCCCCTATCCCTGATCCTGCCAAAAAGGCAAAAGACGGTACAAGCGAAGTAGCAGAAAAAGTTGCTGATGAAGTTGACCTTTCTGATCCCGCAATGCGGTTTAAAAACCATCTTGAAAATATGGAGATCGAAGAAGCGATCAGTGCCGCAAAACGTGAAAAGATCAATGAAAAACTCGCAAAAAACATTGTAAAGCAGGTGATGCACAGCCTGTCCGGTCAGAAAGAGTTCCGTAAAGCTATTAAAATTGGCAAGAATTTTTCACTGACAAATAATGAACTTTACTCCCAGATCAAAGGTGAGTTTGAAAAATTATTTAAATCAGGGCAGTTCGAAGAAGCTGCAATGTGGGGTCTTGAGTATAAACTCCCTAATGAAGAACTACTCCAGGCGGTTAGAAAGTTTTTTATTGATCTGGTAGGAAAAGCTGCAAGCATTCAGGAATTTCAGAAATTCTTTGATAATTTCAAATCTATGAAAAAGGACCTTGCTGATATTGCTGTACGGGAATTTAAAAACCTTTACAGTATGGAAAAATATGACCTCTGTATCTTTCTTGGGAAACAGTTCAACATTATGGGAAAAGAGGTCAGCGAGATCGCTCTCAAAGCCCTTGTACAGGAACTTGAAAAATCAAACCTCGTACGCGTAGAGTCACTTATCAAGGAATACAATATATTTTCCGATAATATGTTTCAACCCATTGAAAATGAGAATGTAAAAAAGAAGCTCGGTAATCTTTTTCTTGATAAATATGTACTCCCGCGGCTTAAAAAAGGTGATTTTGAAGATTTAAATAAAAAACTGCAGGAATTTAATTTCTTCAAAGTAAAATTCTACGATAAGTTTCTTAACGCAATACAGGACGAGATTATTGGAAATGCCGTTACCATGCACAATAAACTTATGGAAAATGACAATTTCAAAATCGCAAAAATACTTAAAGATGTTTTTGATTTACTGAACAAGCATGAAAGATTTAAGGGAAAAATAGTTGAGACCGCAGAAAAATACCACAATTCACTATTAAAAACCAATAAATTTGATCTTGCTATTATCGTTAAAAACGAATATAAATTATTTGTTGCCGGCAAAGAAGATATCAATTTTGAAGATTTGTACAATTCCATTTCGACTTTTGCAATAGCAACAATAAATAAAGGTGATTTCGCAACTGTTGAAAAAGCACTTAAGGAATATAACATTCCTAAGCCCGCCCGCGGCAAAATGTTTAAGAGCATACTTATAGATTCTTTTAAAAAGGGTGAATATGAAACTGTCTTCAAAATAATGGATTTCGCACAAATCAAACTTACTCAAAAAGATCTCGGCGATGAAATTATGAATTCCTTTAAACTGCTGATGTCGGAAAATAAATATGAGTTTGCAGCTAAGTTGTACCAGAAATTTGGACTTAGCAAACTCTTGATAGAAGACATGGTTGTTAAATCATGGAAAATAGAGATGAGAAATGGCAATTACGAAACAGCGTTCAAAATAAAAAAAGATTTCAACCTGCAGAAAAAATTCATCTACGGAATTGTCAGAGGCCTCTATGAGAAAAACATCGCCAAGAAAAACTTCAAAGATGCCTACACTTTAAGACAGCAATACGGATTAAAAATAGGCATATCGGAATGGTTTAAAGAAGTTTACCTAAAACTATTCGGCTAAAATTCATGTCCAGAAAAATCAATTTCTCCATTATCACAATTGGTTTTACCGCTAATATTGTCCAGATTGTATTTTTACGGGAGCTTGTTTCTTCATATTACGGCAATGAGCTTGCAATAGGAATCATGTTGTCAATATGGCTTATTTTTACTGCTGCGGGCAGCGGGCTCGTTAGCAGAATTCTGCCGAAAAACAGACTTTTTTTTTACCGTTTTTTCAGGTCCTGTTAATAATTCTGATCCCGGTTTCTAATTATTTTCTCCGTTATTCAAGGAACATTTTCAATATCGCACCAGGTGAAATTACCGATATTTCCTCTATATTATTCTCATCATTGATAGTATTAGCACCATTTTGTACAATTGCAGGGGTAATGTTTTCTTTATGCTCGGCAATTTACTTTAATGCCGGAAAAAATACTGATGAGTCCCGGTCTGTCGGGCATATTTACCTTCTTGAGGCTGTTGGGGCAGGGATATCGGGGCTTGCCGCTTTGTTCATCTTATTGAAGTATTTTTCATCATTCACTATTTTACTTACAGCGATAATACTAAACCTTATTGCGGTTATCTATTATCTTTTGGACCATGAAAAAATCCACTCAAAAATTTTATTCCCTTCATCCTCGATCCATTTAACAATTAGAATGTTACTATACTCCTGTTTGCTGTTTATTCTATCTAAAGATATTTTTATCAGGTTAGACAGGAACAGTGAACAGGTTAAATGGGGAAATTATTCGGTTTTGGAAAATGTAAATTCCATATACGGCAATATCTCTGTGATCAAATTAAACGAATCATTTCATTTTTATAGTAATGGACTACTGATGTTCTCCTATCCTGACTTTTACAACTCGGAAGAATCCGTCCATTTTGCTATGCTTCAGCATACAGAAGCAAAAGACGTTTTAAAAATAGGGGGAGGTTTAAATGGAAGCCTTCTGGAAATATTAAAATATAAAAACATTGAAAATATAGACTATGTTGAACTTGATCCGACCCTGATAAAAACGGCAAAAAAGTACCTTCCTGCCGGACTTTTCGAACACAGAAAAATAAATTATCATTATGGTGACGGGCGTCATTTTATTAAAAACAGTAAAAAAAAATATGATGTTATAATTATTGACCTTCCAAATCCATATACAATACAGCTTAACAGATTTTACACTATTGAGTTTTTCAAAGATGCTGAAAAAATCCTTAAACCTGACGGTGTGTTTTCCTGCAGGATATCTTCATCTGAAAATTATATCAGTGAAATCCTGAAAGATTATCTGAGATCAATATACACTCCGCTAAAATATATCTTTGAAAAAACAGCGGTAATTCCGGGGGAATCTGCAATATTTTTAGCTGGTAAAAGCGAATCTGTATTAAATATTGATCCGGAATCCCTGTCAAATCTCGTAATAGGATCGAAACTGAATAACAGCCTTGTCAACCAGCATTATATCCCTGTAAGATTAGACAGTGAAAGAGTGAAATATCTGCTAGAAAATCTGGAAACTGATGAACCGGTTATTCAGAATACTGATCTTAATCCTATTGCCTATTATTTTGATATGGTACTCTGGAGCACGCATTTTTCCCAGAAACTAAGGAGCTTTTTTCTGTACCTGAACAACATTAATTTAAAATTCCTTTTTATTCTGACCATTATTTTTATGTATGGCGTTTTTTCATTCTTTTATTTTGTTAAACAGAAAACTCCTAAAAAGAACCTGTATCTTGCTGTTTTGATTACCGGTTTTTCCGGGATCACTTTTGAATTAATAATCCTGCTTTTATTCCAGATATTATATGGTTATCTTTATTATCAGATAGCTGTAATTCTGACTGCATATATGGCAGGAGCAGGTCTTGGGAGCTATTATATTCTTAGAAAAAATTTCAGGCTTAAGAATTTAATATTCATTCAGCTTGCTTTTGCAGTTTTTCCTGTATTTATTTTGGTTTCATATATCATATTTTCACTTTTTACCGGACCAGCCGCCACATTTATCGGGAAATATCTGGTATTTACATTTCTCGCATGTACGGCAGGAGCGCTGACAGGAGCACATTTTATTCTCTCAAATAACATCTACAAGGTAAAAAAGGAGAGCAGAGACTGGGGCAAAATCTACGCTGTAGATCTTTTAGGAGCCGCTGCTGGAGCTCTTCTTTTAAGTTCGATATTGATCCCAATATTCGGATTAAAATTCATACTGACCATCCTCTGCGGATTAAATCTTTTTGCAGCAATCATTCTGGGCCTGGCATACAGGAATTAGAAATAGATGGAAAGAAACTTCGTATTCGGTAATCAGTTATCAGTGCTCAGTTATCAGTCTTCAGTCTTCTGTAGGGCAAACCTTCAGGTTTGCATAGTATTTCTGGATATTATACAAAAGGAAAATAAAAAAAGAGGACATTGCTCAATGTCCTCTTTAAGTTGATTGCCTCGCATGGTTAAAATTATAAGGGCGAACAACCGTTCGCCCCTGCATAATATTATTTGCGTCACTGTGTCTTGCGGTAAAAAAAGGACAGAACAATGTTCTGTCCCTACAATAAAAACGCCTTTGCGTCTTTGCCGCCAGAGGCGGATCCACCTCTGGTGGAGCGTTCTATCCTCAGCCTTCGCCTCAGCCTTCTCTATTTAATTCCGGTTAATTCAAATATATTATTTACATCTTTGGTCAATTTATCAAATCTGACCAGTGCGATCAAATGTGGATATCCCTGATTATATGATATTAAGAAGTCGTTCCCATCCTTAATAAGTTCTATATTATTTCCTTCAAAACCTGTGACCTCGAAAGCGTCTCCTCCTGCATTCTGCCAGCCTGAAATGGGATCTCTGGAAACAGCATGAAATAATTTATTACCGGAAACAGTATAAAACATATGGTATATATCTCCGATTTTCACCACAAATGGAGATTCGAGCGGCACCCTTGCGCCTTCAAGGACCGGTCCTCTATCTTCCCAGTTTGTCAGGTCATCTGAAACAGCACAACCGATAACAAAATTAAAGTCCTTCTTTCTGGCAGTATAGTACATTATAAAATTATTACCTTCTTTAATTACCATTGGAGCCCTGCAGTCTGCCCATGATCCCTCTGTATAATATGCCCATGAAGTATCCGGGCTGAAAACCGGGGATTCATTCCTCTCCCAGTTTATCAGGTCTGAAGAAACAGCCATACCTATCTTTTGAGTAATTTGCCTGCTTCCTCCTGTATAGAATATATAATACTGACCATTATTTTCAAAAACATGAGGTGACCAGACCACTCTCGAATCCCATGAATTGTCCGGGACTTTAAAAACATCCCCTTTCAGATCCCAGTTTTTCAGATCATCAGAAACAGCAAGCTTGATGCTTTTTTCATTATCTTTCATTCTGAATCCGAAATAATATACATCCACTAAAGCGGGATCGAGGATGCCGGAGGTGTAATAAAGGTAATACTGGTTATCTTTTTTAAAAAGTGTATGGTTATTGACATATTTGCCGGCTTCCATAAAGCTTTTTGAGAAAGGATTTAAACCTCCCTGAAGTTCCGCTAATATATTTTTGAACCACTCGTTGAGAAGAAGGTATTCTGTTTTATTTTTTGTCAGGTAAACAGATGAAATGTTGAATATGTAATTAAGGATCTCTTTTGTATAATCTAATTCAAAAGACGGGAAAATATCTTTTTTCATTATTTCTTCAATGGAATTATTATAATGGTATGCGAACTTGTTCAGCGTCCATAATAAACCGG
>JBHPGK010000189.1:0-7242 GCA_042570605.1 Candidatus Zhuqueibacterota bacterium | reverse complement strand
GAATCTGTAATTCCAAGAAAAGAGACCCTTGAAGATGTTTTTATTAAAAAAATGAATGTATAATCATGCAGTTTATTTCAATAATACAAAATACATATAGAGAGACTATCCGGGATAAGGTTCTGTACAACCTTTTATTCTTCGCTTTAGGACTGATCATTGTATCAGTAATTGTGAGCCAGTGGTCAATAGGGCAGGAAGTTAAAATATTAAAGGATTTCGGACTGACCGTTATGTCATTTTTTGGATTACTTATGGCAATTTTTATCGGGATCGGATTAGTACATAAAGAAATCGAAAAAAGAACTGTATACCCGATTCTTTCAAAACCTCTTTCCCGAGTTAAATTTTTACTTGGGAAATACTTTGGGCTGCTATTCACTTTGTTTGTTAATTTCTGTATAATGACGGTTGTACTATATATTGTCCTTTTCATATTTGATAAAACGGTTGATTTATCCCTGATAAAAAGTATTGTACTGATTTTCTTTGAAATGATACTGATAATAGCGTTTTCGACCTTGTTCTCCACATTT
The DNA here is from genome assembly GCA_042570605.1 of Candidatus Zhuqueibacterota bacterium. Taxonomy (GTDB): domain Bacteria; phylum SM23-31; class SM23-31; order JBHPGK01; family JBHPGK01; genus JBHPGK01. Next base: position 6,706 of record JBHPGK010000189.1, on the reverse strand, counting down.
TCCACACCAACGCTTTCGGCAGTGTATTCAATTATTATTTACATAATGGGGCATCTTAGCAAAGAAGCTTATCTGATCACTCAGAAAAACAATCCAGAAAACGGGATCAGTCTGATAAAAATCATATATTACATAATACCAAATCTTGAAAATTTTAATATAAAAACAGAAATTGTACATAGTGTCAGCATCGATGATACGAGAATACTTTTTGCTGTGCTTTATGGCATTTTGTATTCCAGCGTTATTTTATCCATAGCTGTTTATATATTTAAGAAACGTGATTTTAAATAAAAGATCATGAAGAAATTAGCATACATTTTTGCACTTGGGATTTTGATTTTTGGAATATTTATTATTCAAAAACGAATTGATCAAAATTCTACTGATTATGGTAAGACCGAATTTTATTATGTGCCGAATGGTTCAACTTTGAAAACGTTTTCACTCGGATATTCCGCATTTTTAGCCGATATATTCTGGATAAAAGGAGTCCTGTATTTTGGGAGAAAAGTTCAAAGAGTGGATGATTTCCCGTTTTTAATAAAAAGTCTTTTAGATGAGGTTACCGTACTTTCTGATGAAGAACAGAAAAAATTAGAAAAACAAAAAGAAAGATATAAATACCTTGATAATTTCATAGAGATTGTGACAGACCTTGACCCTTATTTTAAATTACCTTATATTTTTGGAGGGATGTTTTTATCAATGAAACAGGGGGAACCGGATAAAGCAATAGAAGTTCTTTCAAAAGGATTGAAAGTTTATCCGGATGAGTGGAGGTTTTATTACATCAAAGGTTTTAATTATTTTTTTTACAAAGCGGATAAAAGAAATGCCCTGATCAATTTTGTAAAGGCGGCCGGAATACCGGGCAGTACAAAATATGCCGAAAAAATGGCGAATATGTTAGTTGAAGATTTTTCAAAGAAGAAACTTTTAAAAGAATTTCTTGAAGATTATAAAACACAGGATAAACGTTTTGAAAAAGAAATAAATAAAATACTCGAACAATTGGAGCAGCCAGGGGTATAATAAAAAGGGGATAAACATGGTAGAACTTATTATTGCAGGATGTGTTTTTCTGATGATTGGCCTGGTACTGATTATTTGGCCGGCTTTTATTATAAAGCTTAACGAGGATACTAATAAGGTGCTTTTTACGGATTCCACATTTTTCTCTTCTCCGAAGATCAGCGGCTTTATTTTTTTGATAATCGGAATTCTGTTTACCCTGACTAACTTTATAGAATCATTTGAATACGAACTTGCTTTTATGATGTTGGGTGTAATAACTGCTTTAATTGGATTGGTGTTTATTATAAAGCCGAGACTTTTGATCAAATTCAATGAGACGGGTAATCGAATCGTATTTGAAGAGAGACACATATTAAATTATCCAAGGCTGCTTGGTGCTGTTGTCTCACTTATAAGCACATATATGATTTACCTGGGAATAACATTATAAAGAATAAAGGTAGGTATATATAAAATGAAAAATCTACGAGGTTTCACATTTGTTGAACTGATCATCGTAATAATTATTTTAGGTATACTGGCAGTAGTAGCAGCTCCGAAGTTTATTGATATGGTAACTACTTCAAGGGAAGCTGCGACACAACAAAAATTAACCGTTCTAAGAACAGCAATAATTGGCAATCCTGATATCAAAGCCGGTAGTACAGCTTATGACAGGGGTTATATTGCTGATGTCGGGCATGTGCCGCCGAACCTGAATTCATTGATTGATCAGAGTTATGATCCGGCTGCCCTAGACTGGAATAAATTCAACCAGATCGGATGGAATGGTCCTTATATTAATGATGTTGCTGATGGAGAATTCCAGTACGACGGATGGAACAGGGTGTTTCAATATGATTCCGGGACAAGAACGATCAGGAGCGCAGGTGAAAATGGCGGTTACGGGGATTCCGATGACATATTAATTCAATTTTAATAAATAGAGAAAAAAATGAAAGAACATAATAAAATCAAAGTTTTTAGTAATTTAAACGGATTTTCCCTGTTTGAGTTGGTTGTGGTGATAATAATAATAGGTATTCTATCGGCTGTGGGTATAAGGAGCATAACACAAAGCTCCCACAATGCAAAAGTCCAGCAGACTTTGAGGGAGATGGAGGCTTTGGCAAAAGCTTTAATAGGTGATCCTACGTTGGTTGCAAACGGGGTCAGAACAGACTATGGATTTGTCGGCGACTGCGGTGTGTTCCCGGCAATTCCAGTTGATAATTCAATCCCATCAGGTTTGATAACAAATCCGGGTTATCCATACTGGAGCGGACCATATATCAGCACTGGATTTCAGGAGAACGCAAATGATTATAAACAGGATTCGTGGGGAAATCTTTATATTTATACTCAAACTGCAATTCAAAGCACCGAAGGAGGTACTGGAACACTTACAAAAACTATTATATCGAGCCTTACCGATGCAACAAGCAATATTATTTTTGGAAATATCACAGACTGGAATGGATCAAGTCCTATGGATGCCGACCTGGTCAGTTTCCAGATTTATTCGCTTCTACAGAGCGGCGGTTTAAGAAGCGGTCCAACATATGTAAGTATATCACCGGGTGGTGTATACTCAGTAACAGGAGTGCATATCGGTAATCACATGCTGGTTGCACATTACTCGGGCGTAATAGGTGTTGATTCACTGGTTAGGTATTTATCTGTTGATCAAAAAAGTGCAACACGTGTTGATTTGAGATTTAATACTACATTTGCCGGAACAGGAGCCGGTGGGGGAGGTGGATCAGGCAGTTTGAATCAGTCTGAATATCTTCAGGTGTCGGGTGATAATACTATCAACAACAGCTTTCATGCTGATGGTTTAAGATTGACAAATTTATCACCTGACTATTCCGTTACAATAGAATCAATTGTTGTTTCCTGGAGCAGCTCTGCAAACAAAGAAAGATTTATACAGATTAACATAGACGGAATACCTGCTTATCCTGCAACCTGGCCCGGATTGAAAAGCGGTTCAACAGCACCACTTCCTGTTCCGTTTGTTGTAAATCCCAATGATACAGATCTGGTATTTGAAGTCTGGTGGGACTCAGCGCTAACTGATCCAATTAGCAAATTATTAACTATCACATTCCATTTATCTGATGGAAGTGTAAAAACATATCCATAAAAATGAAATTTAAAAATAAAAAAGGTTTTACTCTTTTTCAGCTTGTTATGGTGATAATAGGCTTGGGTATGGCTGCTGCAGTCGCAGTAAGATTCATGTTTTATTCGACTGAAGAAGCAAGAAAGCAGAAAACTCTTAATGAGATGAAAAGGATCGTCTACGCAATTCATGGTAATCCTGAGATCGTACCACAGACAAATTTTGGTTATGTTGGTGACATGGTCGGTTTACCTGGTTCTCTATCTGATTTGGTCAACAGTGTCGGTGGTGGTCTCTGGAATGGTCCATATTATGATATCGGCTTCGATGAAGATCCGGATGATGTTCTATACGATGCATGGGGACAGTTATATACATATAATCCATCTTCCGGATATATTATCAGTACGGGGAGCGGATCGGATTTAAGACAGAATTTTCTTTTAAATCCTTCAAAACTGATGTCAAATTCAATTCAAGGCACTGTTAAAGATAATACTTTTGGAATACCGGTCGGAAAGGAAACTTCTAACTTCAGCATGACTCTTACGCATAAAGGGAACAGTGGTACGTTGACAAAAACTAAATGGACACAAAAAAAAGTTGACGCTAACGGAAGATTCATCTTTACGGACCTTCCCGCTGGAAATTATATGCTTACCGTGACCTATACCAGTCTGAATGCTACTATTAACAAATTTATCACTTTGCAGCCGATAGGAGGCACTGAAAAAATCACTATAAAGTTTAATATTGAATTTTTATAGAATCAGGACTTTTATTCCATGACTTTCAATACGACCTCATTGTTGATAAAAATGTTAATCCCTTCTTAAAGTAAATATTAAAAAAAATAAAAAAAATACTTGACAAACAAATATTTGGAGATTATATTATAGGCAAGTATTACTCCATAACCATTGAGTAAGATATAAAACCATTGAGTAACTATTAAAATATTGAGTGGATTTATGAGAAAAATTTATTTGATAGGTGACCTTGCAAGGGAAACTGATCTGTCTATTGATACTTTGAATTACTACCTGAGAATAAAACTGATAAAAGAAGCAGCAAAAAGTCCAAGAAACAATTACCGGCTGTTTGATGATAAAACTGTAGAAAAAATTGAAAAAATCAAAAATCTCAGGTTAAAAAATGTTCCGATCAAAATGATTCAAAAGAAGATAAAAAATGGAATATTATAAAATATTAAATCTGAAAAAAGAACCTTTTTCATCTTCTCCGGACCCGGTGTTTTTTTATCACTCTAGAGAGCATAAGGAATGCCTTAACAGACTTGAGATCAATATAAGGCTGAGAAGGGGATTGTCTGTTATACTGGGTGATATCGGTATGGGGAAAACGACTATAAGCAGGCTGATGATACAGAAATTTGCAGCAGAGAAAGCAAATTTTCTTGTAAGATTAATACTTGATCCTACATTCAAATCCGAATATGAATTTTTAAAAAACCTTGCTGAGTCATTTGGGATAGATTCATCAGCAAGGTCGTCTTTTGAATATAAAAATATACTGCAGAATTTTCTTTTTGAAAAAGGAGTCAAAGAAAAGAAAATAATTGTTCTTATTATAGATGAAGGACAAAAATTAACCCCGACTTATATTGAGGTTCTTAGAACGTTACTGAATTATGAGACAAATGAGTTTAAATTACTGCAGCTGGTTATATTTGCGCAGCCTGAATTTCTTCAAAAAATGAAAAGGCAGCAGAATTTTCTTGACAGGGTATCGCTTGGTTACGTCATTAACCCGCTTAATGAAGAAGACACAAAAGGCTTGATAAAATTCAGACTTGAAAAAGCCGGATTGGATAACAATAAAGTCCTGTTTACTGATGCGGCAATGAGATTGATACATATACATTCTCAGGGATTTCCAAGGAAAATCACAAATTTTGCGCATAATTCTTTAATTGCTATGCTGAGAGATGACAGAAAGATCATTGATGAGAAGTTTATTTTACAGCTTATACGGGAAGAGGTAAACTGGAATGCATAAAGAAGGCGATAAAAGAGAATTAGCAACAAATAGACTGCTCGAAATATTACGGAAAGACGAAGTCGAAGAAGTTAAGGAAAAAGAAATACCTGTAGAAACACCTCAACCGGAAGAGATAAAAGAAGAAAAACCCGAACCTGAAAAAAAAGATTTAAAGTCACAATTGATAAATCTGGTTAAAGGTCTTCTTGAAAAGTTAGATACAACCGAACAAGGTGTGATAGGTATGGATATCGGATCATATGCAATAAAAACTGTTTTTTTCAGATATGAAAAAAATGAGGTTGTTTTAGAGGATTACAAGATCGTTTATGTAGACCGGTCACAGCCTGATGCAAAACAGGATATTATTAACAATCTCCTTACTTTAAATATACCGGATAATTATTTAGTTAATACTTCTATCTATGGAGAAAAAGTATTACTAAAAAAAGTAATCGTTCCGAAACTGGGCAAAAAAGAACAGGACTCTGCAATTGAATGGAATGCCAAAAAGGATTTAACATTTCCTGCTGAAACTGCTCAGGTAGACTTTAATGTTATTGAAGAATTTACAGATAAAGGTGTTGAAAAAGTAGCAGCACTGGCTGCAGTTTCCGATAAGCTGTTAATCGATGAACATCTTCATGTTCTTGATTCAGCCGGAATCGTACCGAGAAATATCTCGGCGCAGCCATCGGCAATATTTAATTCTTTTAAACAGCATTTTAAAGAAGGCAATATTGAAGACAGCATAATTATAGATATAGGCGCAAAGATATCTTATATAATATTTGTAAATGAAGGCAAACTGCAGTTTGCCAGAGAACTAAAGACCGGTGGTGATGATATTAATAAAGGGATGGGCGGAAGCATTTCTACAAATACCGGAATTGTAAAAATAAATGACGAAAAAGCTGAACATTTGAAGATTGAATATGGAATTCCGGATGAAAACACAACAGAAGTAACTCCTGAGGGTATTCCGGTTGCTCAGGTTGGTTTTATAATAAAGCCAAATCTTGAAAAATTAATGAGCCAGATTCAAAGATCCATCGATTATTACAGAAGTAAATTTCTATATGATGAACCTGGGAAAATTTACCTTTCAGGAGGTACTGCACTTTTAAGAAATATTACATATTATTTCTCTGAAGGTCTTCAAAAAGATATCGAGTTGTTAAATCCTTTTCAGAACCTTAAAATAGATGAAACAAGTGTTAATAAAGATGAACTTGAAAAAATTGCACCGCAACTCGTTGTGGCTGCCGGCAATGCGATCGACGAGGAGAATAAATTAAATCTGCTTCCAAGGGAAATCAAGGAAATACCGGTTAGAAAAAAACAATACAAATATTCTGTGTTGGCGGCTTCATTTGTTGTTTTAGTATTAATGGTCTTTAGCTTAATGTCTTATTTTACTTTGTCAAAATATCGAAATGTTCTTGAAACCACCAAAAGTACTACTCTTAATACAGGTTCAAGTATAAACGAATATAATGACCTTAAAGCCAGGAAAGAGTTTCTTATCTCAGAGATATCAAAGTTCAGGAACCAGGTTTC
>JBHPGK010000188.1:0-7251 GCA_042570605.1 Candidatus Zhuqueibacterota bacterium | reverse complement strand
TACATTAAAATATCTGAAATTAAAGGGGTTTTCCGACAGACTCCATGCTGCGTCTTTACCGCAACCCGGGATGGCTTTTTATTACGAAAGACGCATTGCCAAGCGTCTCTACAATACCCCTTCCCCCGGAGCGTTAAGGAACTATGGCAAAATCTTCTTGCATAAATTAGCCTGCGATTGTAATTTATAAGCTACTCAACATTTTAGATCAATGACCGGGGGTAATAAAATGAAAAAATTGGTTTTTTTCATAATAATAATGGTATTTGTATCTTTAAGTTTTTCCCAGAATGTCAGGACTTTAGACTGGATGCTGGAACTTCAGAAAAAACTGGAGCTTTCCCAAAAACAAATAAACCAATTAAACGATATGAAATTCGAACTGAAAAAGTATTTTATTAATAAAGAAGCTGAACTGGGAATTGCTGAACTTGAATTTGAAAAGCAAATGAGAAACAAAAAGTATCAGCCGGACCTTGTAAGGGCAAAACTTGACCAGCTGCAAAATCTTCGTGGCGATAAAATATTCGCTGAGATCGATAATGAAAAAAAAGCACTGGAGATGCTGAATGACGAACAGAGAAAACAACTTGGAATGGCAATGGAAACGGATGCAGCAAGAAGAAGAGAAAGAGAGATGATTGAGAAAAGAGAAATTGAAATACGCAGGGGAGAACCGGAGTCTGGTGAAATGAGAGAGCAGATGCGCGAAATGAAGTATGAGATCGAGCGATTAAGGGGAGTAGAGAAAGAATTAAGAGCTGCACTTGAGAGAAAGAAATAATACGGGGAATTTATGGTCACTATAAAATGGACGGATGACCTGGCTACAGGTATTGTGTGGGTAGATAACCAGCATAAGCAGCTTATACAGCATGTAATAAAATTCATTAAAGCCATGCAGGAGAAAAAGGCTTCCGGGGAGATCACCTCCACTTTGAATTTCATGGAAGAATACATCGCCTACCATTTCGATACAGAAGAAAAATACATGGTAGAATTCAGTTATCCCGGTTATGAAGAACACAGGATGGAGCACGAGATATTGTCCGGCAATATACATGTTTTAAGAGCTGCCCTCTCCAGGCATGGTATTTCTGCAAAGCTGGAGGAACTTGTACGGGACCAGCTTGTGAACTGGTATGTAGACCATATCGGCAACTGGGATAAGGATTTTGCCCGCTTCCTGAAATCTAAGGGTAAAAGTCAAGTATGATGTTAAAATTTTTACTTAAAAATGAATTTGAAAAAAAAGATGAATTTTTTAACTTTAAATTTATATATCCTGTATGTTTTTTACTCAATTCTATTTTTTTCAAGTTTACTTACCGGAGAACAGATCTATGAGTCATTTACACACAGTGATATTAGTAATTGACGATCATAAGGAAACAAGGTTATAGCAAAAAGGAATTATGAGCACAGTTTTAATGAAATAAACAGGAGAATATATGTTTGAAATTAAATGGACGGACGACCTGGCGACAGGAATAGTCTGGGTAGATGATCAGCATAAACAGCTTATTCAGCATATAGTTAAATTCATAAAAGCTGTGCAGGGAAATAAAGCCTCCGAAGAGATCACATCCACTCTGAATTTCATGAAGGAATACATTGTATATCATTTTCAGACGGAAGAAAAGTATATGGTGCAATTTCAATATCCCGGCTTAGAAGAACACAGGAATGAACATGAAATATTGACCGGCAAAATTCATACTTTAAGAAGTGCTCTTTCAGGGCAGGGTGATTCTGAAAAACTGGAGGACCTTGTATTAGAACAGCTGGTGAACTGGTATTTGGATCATATAGAGAACTGGGATAAGGTTTTTGCCCGCTTTCTGAAATCAAAAGGCGAAAGTTGATTAATGATATAAAAACTGTACTTAAATATTTTATGTGGAAATTTTAATTTTATCATTTATAAAAAGACCGGAGAATAAACTTATGAGCTATTCACCAACAAAAGTTCTGATAATTGACGACCACAGAGAGACAAGGGAACTTGTAGCAAATATAATAGTTCAGCACAACCTGGATGTATTATGCGCCCCTGGAGGGCGTGAGGGTATACAGGTCGCAAAATTCAAAAACCCGGACGTCATACTTCTGGATATGCAGATGCCGCATTTTGACGGCATCACTACATGCAAGGCATTAAAGAGAATCCCTGCAATTAAAGATATTCCAGTGATATTTTTAACTGCCAATACGGAACCTGAAATAATTAAACAGGCGATCGCTTCAGGCGGAATTGACTATATAGCTAAACCGTTTAACCCTGAAGACCTTATGGCAAGAATTTTTAAAGTGACCAGAAAATCCGGTTTTGATCCAGGTTCAGTTGTTAAAGGAGTGTGATTTAAGTTTCATTTAACACTGAAAATGCTCCTTGATTTCATGTATTATAAGAGCCTAATTAGTTGAGAGTAAAATATGAAATTAAAACAGTATATTGTTCTTTTGATTATAGTTTTTTTAATAGTACCGACAGTAAATATTTCAGCGCAGACAAAAAATCCGGATAATATTAAAGCTGCTTTCATCTATAATTTTTCAAAATATGTCTCCTGGCCCGGAACTGACAATTCTGAGACATTTAATATTGGAGTGATTGGGGAAAACAGACTATTTCCATTATTGGAGAGTATAGCTGAGGGAAAGCTGGCTAATAAGAAAAAAATTCTTGTAAAACAATTTAAAAATACCGAAGAGATAAAAGACTGTCATATTCTTCTTATATCTCAATCAGAAAATGAAAACCTTGAGAATATTTTAAAAAGGGTTGGTAATAAAAGCACATTGACTGTTGGAGACACCGAAAAATATGCTGAAAAAGGAGTAGTAATTAACTTTGTTATAATGTCTGAAAAAATAAAAATCGAGCTAAACATGGAAGCTGCTGAGAGAGCGGGGCTTAAGATCAGCTCCCAGCTTCAAAAGCTGGCTATTCAGGTTAATGAGAAGAAATAAATTAATTCGGAATTTTCAAATAAGTTCTAAAACTGAGAATTATTTCTGTAAAATCAACAATGAGTGAATTCAATCAAATTAAATTGGTTGAAAAATATTTAAGTCGAAAGGTTTAATAATGAAAATTAGATGGTTAATTATTTTAGCCTGTGTAGTTAGTTTAATCTTAGCAGTTAATTCGTCTGCCCAGGAAAAAGAACTTGAAGAATTGTTAGACCTTGATCTGGAAGAATTAATGAACCTGGAAGTGATCAGTGCTTCACGTATTGAACAAAAAGCCGCTTTTGCACCAGCTAACATATTAGTTATTACCAAAGAACAGATACAGAACAGAGGATATCAGAATCTAACCGAAGTGTTACAGGATCTACCGGGATTTGACTTTACAACTTATTTGCACGGTGGTGAATATCCAACTAACTATATTTTACGGGGAATTACCGATGTTGGCCAGACAAGAGCTCTAATAATGGTGGATGGTATAATCAGAAATGATATCTCAAACGACTGGTCTCGGCACATGGGTTACAATTTTTTATTGATCGATGTTGAAAGAATTGAAGTTATCAGCGGGCCGGGTTCAGCGCTTTACGGGGCAAATGCATATGCCGGTATTATTCATGTTATTACACAAAAGAGCGGCGAAGCAAATGGAAACAAACTATCACTTAATATTACTGGAGGACAGGATAACACGATCGTTCCTGAGTTTTTTTCTCAAATTAAAATTAGCGAAAATACGAATATTCAGCTCGCAGGCCGCTTATATATGACAAATGGCGACTACGGTCTTAAAACATCCGACCCAGGTAACTATTTTCATAACAATTTTGAACCGGATTCGGTTCTCACCACTGAATATGGGAATATCGCAAATGAGAGGAATTCAGACGGTTCCCGCAAAAAGATAAAGGACGGATATAATACAGAGGTCAATGATCTGTTCCTGAGGGGAAGGTTCAGACACAATGGTTATACTATCGGATTTTCTTATTGGGATAAAAAGGAAGGATTAGGGAATTATGTCCCCTCATATGAGTATTTTACGAACACACCCGGAATTGATTATAAAGTTCATCACTCCGGAATAACTGTATTTTCATCGTATGAGACGGAAATTTCTGACAGAATTTCCTCAAAATCACTTTTGTATTATAGAAATACAAGCATCCTGCCGGAAACCGGATTTCATTATACCTTTGCATTTCAGAGTGTAAATAATGGAATTGATCCTCCTGTAGAAGATAAAAAGAAAAGTTATCACGGAGAAGGATTTGCTACCCGCTTTGAACAGCAGTTCAATATTAAAGTGAATTCAAAGAACGATCTTGTTATTGGAGGCCATTTAGAGCAGAAAAATGTCCAGTATTATGGAATTTCTTTGGGTCCTGAACAAAATAAAAACTCCACTATTGTCGGATCGACGTTTCCGAGTGAAAACGAAACTGTACAGCCGATGTATTTTTTCAATAACTCAGCCCTGTTTGCACAAAACCAGTTTTTTGTTAAGGAAAACACTTTTATTACAGCCGGATTAAGGTATGACCATGACAGCGAATATGGGAATGTGTTCAATCCAAGAGTATCTATTACCGGTTTATTTAGAAATAGGCTCTATTATAAACTTCTATACGGTCGTGCTTATAAAGCTCCGTCGGTATATGAATTGCATGATGAATGGCAAGGGAATCAGGAACTCAAACCTCAAAGAATCAAATCTTTTGAAATAGAATTAAGCTATTTTCTTTCTCAAAACGTACGTGTTAAAGCCAATTATTTTAACAGCAGATTATCAGATCTTATCATTAATGCACCGAATCCGGATCCGGTTGCCGTCCCCATTGGGCCTAATGGAGAATTGTTATCATATTATCAAAATTTGGGTAAGAGTACAGTTGATGGAATTGTCTTGAGCGGAGATTATATGATTGCGAATAACACTAATTTTTCAGCTAATTATATATTAACTCGAGGCAATAATGGCGGGGAGATGGATAATATCGCAAGACACAAAATGAATATCAATTTTAATTACTTATTCAGGAATAAAGTCAATATAAATCTCAGGGCGAATTACAGGGGAAGATCAAAAGCTCGCATTACTAATCTGTATTACTATCCGAAAACACAATCAACTATCAATGAAGTTGGATATGACTATGTTACTGAGGAAAACCCTGACGGATATATGGATGGGATATTCTTAATGAATGCAGCAATTACGGTAAAAGATATATTTGGCGAAAAGAGCGGATGTGAAGCACAATTAATCATAAGAAACTTGTTTAACACCGGTTATAGTGGAATAGGGAGTCAGCCTGGTCCCGGCCAGAGGCCTATAGATTCATTGCAGCCGCTGATACAAAATCCAGAAGGATTTACTCCGGCCTATCATCCGCAGCCTGGGAGACAGATTCTGCTTAAATTGAGTTACGATTTTAACATAAAGTAAATAAAATTGAATGCTTTATCAGATCAATTCCCGGAAATACGAATATTGATCATTTAATAACAATTAGATCCGGACAGTCAAATATCTTGATCTTAAATAAACATAATTAAGTAAAACCATAAAGCAAGGAAAATCTTATTATGCTTAATTTCAGGAATTTTTCTATAAAAAATAAGCTTATTTTAATTCAGTTGATAACTGCTTTTACAGTCATAATCTTCTTTGGAGTCTTTCTAATTTACAATGACTACAAAACCACAAAAATTTCTGAGATACGTTCGCTGACAACTATAGCGAATATCATTGGTTCGAACTCAATCTCAGCTATAAACTTTCTTGATCCTGATGCAGCCACAGATGTTTTAAATACTCTTGAATCAGTAGATGGGATCACAAACGGATGGATTTATAACACTAATGGAGAATTATTTGCGAGCTTCAATAGAGAGGGATTTTCAGATCTGGAGGCCGCTTTTATTGAAAATGAATCAGTAATCGAGAGTGAGCGATTTATAGTTAGCACTCATAAGATCATGCAGCAGGAAGAATTGATAGGAACTGTATCGCTCCGGCTTAAAATGCCTGATTTAACGGATAAAATTATTAAGAGCGCAATTGGTGCATTGATAGTAATGATAATAGGTTTGTTAACTGCGTTATTACTATCGGTTTTTATGCAGAAAACTATTTCAAATCCAATTTTGGATTTGGTTCATGCAGCTGAGGGACTGGCAAAAGATGCAAATTACGATGTTAAAATTGTAAAAAAGTATAATGATGAGATCGGTACCCTAGCAACAGCATTTGAAGAAATGGTTCGAAAGTTACTGGACAGGGAAAGAGAACTGGAAAAATTGTCAAAAGTTTTTATGAATGCAGCGGACCCCATTATTATTGAAGACCTGGACGGAATTGTAGTGGATATGAACGATGAAGCCGAAAGTTCTTACGGGTGGTCTCGCAAAGAATTGATCGGTAAACCTATTAAGACCATTGTTCCATCAGACCGGCATAGCCAGGCTGATGAATTTCTTAACCGCTGTAAGGAAGGTGACCTTGTAAGGAATTTCGAGGGTTTGAGATGCACAAAGGATGGTAAAACTGTACCTGTCCTGCTCACCCTTTCATTGCTGAAAGATAAGGATGGGCAGGCAATGGGTGTTGCTACAATAGCCAAGGACATAAGCGACCAGAAAAAAGCTGAAAAAAAGTTGAGAGATTATCAGGAAAACCTTGAAAATATGGTCAAAGAAAGGACAGCAGAGCTCAGTAAATTGAACCAGGCTGTTGAACAGAGTCCTTCCACTGTTGTTATAACCGATAAAGAAGGAAATATTGAATATGTAAATAAAAGATTTGAAGAGATTACCGGCTATTCTTTTAATGAGGCGGTAGGAAATAATCCGAGAGTTCTGAAATCCGGGAAAATACCTGAGTCCGTTTATAAAGATCTCTGGACAACAATCTCTTCCGGAAAAATATGGACAGGTGAACTGATAAACAAAAAGAAGAATGGAGAAGAATTCTGGGAAAGCGCTTCTATTTCACCTATTTTCAATGACGACAAGGAAATCACTCATTATGTTGCTGTTAAAGACGATATAACCGAAAGGAAAAACGCGGAAGAGGCCCTGAAGGAAAGAGAGGAAACATTCAGAGGCATTACTACGGCTGCGCAGAGTGCCATCATTATGGCATCACACGACGGGAAGATATACTTCTGGAACAGGGCAGCAGAAGAGATGTTCAGATATTCAAAAGAGGAAGCGACTGGAAAAGATATGCACCGGCTTCTCGCACCAAAGCGTTATGTCGAAAAGGGATTA
>JBHPGK010000187.1:0-7302 GCA_042570605.1 Candidatus Zhuqueibacterota bacterium | reverse complement strand
TTGGGAAAGTTGTAGAACTGAGTAATATTCCGGTGATCGAATATACTGATGAGGGAAGGCTGGTTGGTCATATTACAATCGGTGCTGTATATGTCAGCGAAAAAATTGCCAAAATAACAGATTTCCCGGAAAAATTACGAAATAAGGTTATGCATATGATCTTAAGCCACCAGGGTGCCAATGAAAAAGGCTCACCGATAGTACCAATGTTCAGGGAAGCACTGCTGCTCTATTTTCTTGATGAGATTGATTCAAAGTTAAATGCGTTTGACAGGATTATAAAAAATGAAAAAAAAGAAGGAGTAAACTGGAGCAAATTTGTTAATTTAATCGACAGATATATTTATCTTGAATGACAATATATTTTAAGACAATATAAAATATCTCTTAAATGATGTCTTTTGATTTTTCCCAGATCTGATCCATTTCCTCAAGCGTAGTTGTTTTAATATTCTTATTTTGTGATTTTAATTCTTTTTCAATAAACTGGAATCTTTTAGTGAATTTATTTATGGTTTTTCTTAATGCGTCCTCAGGATTAATATTTAAAAAACGGGCAAAATTTACAATTGAAAAAAGGAAATCTCCAAATTCATCTTCAATACTATTTTTTGATCCGTTTTCAATTTCAGTTTTTAGCTCAGTAAGCTCTTCTTCAACTTTTTCTATTACAGGAGTAACAGTTTTCCAGTCAAATCCAACACGAGCTGCCTTTTCCTGTATACGATGTGCTTTCAATAAGGCAGGCAGTTTTGCAGGAACACCGGAAAGCGCTGATTTTTTTCCTTCGTCTAACTTTATTGATTCCCAGTTTTCAAGAACTTCATTTGCAGAATTTACCTTTGTATCACTAAAAACATGGGGGTGCCGTCTTATCAGTTTTTCAGAAATGGTCTCTAACACATCTTTAATATCGAACAAGGAGTTTTCTTTTGCAATTTCGGAGTGAAATAACACCTGGAGCAGAACATCCCCCAATTCTTCTTTCAGGTGGTTCATATTCTTGTTGTCTATTGAATCCACAACTTCGTAGGTTTCCTCGATCAGATATTGCCTCAATGTTTGATGAGTCTGCTTTTTATCCCAGGGGCATTCTTTTCGAAGCCGGGACATTATTTCAACAAGATTTTCAAATTCTTTCATTTTTATTTCTTTTGTTTATTTTGAAACAATTTTTCATTAATTTCATATAATTTAAGAAAGTATTAATTAAATGCAAGGTCATACAGGTTAAAATGAAAATAAGGTATGTTTTAATAATATTATTACTAATTTCTAAGGCTGTTTTTGCTCAGGATATTAGTATTCAGGAAAGAAAAGACTATCTTTATGCAAAAGGTTTATATGATGACGGATTCTACAAAATGTCTATCACTAAATTTGAAGATTTTAATAGAAGCTTTCCAAGAAGTACTCTGAAGCCTGATGCACAGTATTATCTTGCAGAATCTTACTTTCAATTGGGTGATTATTATAATGCTATCAAAAATTACGAAATATTTTCACTTGAATTTTCAAATAATTCTCTTGCAGATGATTCAAAAGTAAGAATTGGGCAGTCTTTCTACAAGCTTAATAATTTCTCTAAAGCTGAGGAGGTTTTAAAAGAATGTATATCAAAATTTTCTAATAGTGACATTCTTGATGAAACTTATTACTGGCTGGGGGAATCTCTGTACAGGCAAAAAAAAAATAAAGAAGCCATTAATTACTATAGTCAGATCCCAGGACTTTTTCCACAAAGCAGCCTTGGAGATTTTGCGTTATATTCTATTGCCTGGAGCCACTATAACCTTAAAGAATATAGCGAAGCAGAAAAAGCATTAAATTCATTAATTGAAAAGTATCCCAACAGTTCTTTATACAGTGACGCATTATTTAAAACAGGCGAAGTTGTTTATCTGCAGGATGATTTTAAAAGGGCAATAGACACATTCGAAAAATTCATAAATAGATTCAAACAGGATAAATTAATTCCCGATGCGCTTTTTCTAATGGGAAATAGTTACTATAAATTAAACAATATTGAAAATACAGAACGTTATTTTAAAATACTAATTGATAATCATACCGATTCAGGTGTTTTTCCGAGAGCTTTGCTCACAATTTCATCAATATTTTTTGATTTGAAGGATTTTAATAAGGCGATTTCTTATCTTCAAATTTTATCATCAAAAGTTAAAGATTTTGAAATTCTATCTCAGGGCATGTATTTATTGGGTAAAGCATACAAAAATACTTCAAGATCAGATGATGCTGTTGAAACTTTCTACCTGCTGTATCAAAAATTCCCAAAGCATGAGTTGTCTGATAATTCGCTTTATGATATTTCTGAAATATATTACGAATCAAATAATTACAGTGATGCCTTAAAGTATTTATTGAAAATAGAAAATGAATATGATGGTAGTGATTTATTGGAGTATTCACTACGATTAGCAGGTGAGTCATACATAAATCTGGTAGATTATGAAAATGCTTCTTCAAAATATATTAAATTATTATCCATTTCGGAGAATGAGGAATTTAAGCAGGAGGCAAATTACCAGTTAGGATGGATAAACTTTAAATTAAATAATTACAAAGCAGCCGCAGAATATTTTTCTATTATAACAAGTAATTTTAAATTCGGTGATCTTTACCGGGACGCATTATACTGGTATGGTGAAGCCCTTTATAATAATTCAGAGTTCAATAATGCAATATTAATTTTTTCGAGATATATTAATGAATTTAAAAAAGGGAAATTCCTGAACGATTCATATTACGGAAGAGCATATTCCTATTATAAGAATAATAAATTCAGTTCAGCAGTAAATGATTTTTTGTATCTGGCAGACAAACCTGTTGAGCAGAAAAATGATATTTTAAACAGATTGGGTGATTCATATTATTATTTAAAAGATTATCGTAATGCAATGACCTATTTCAAGAGGTTAAGCGACCGCACAAATAATAAAGATGAAAAATTATCAGCTTTATATAAAACCGGTGAATGCTATGTTAAATTAGGGAATTATGACGGAGGTGCACAAATATTCAGGGAAATTTACACGAATAATCCTTCTTCAAATCTTACGGATAAAGCCTTTTTTAAAGAAGGGGAAGCTTATTTTTTAAAAGGGGATTTTACAAATTCAATTAGAATATTCAAGGATTTTCCTGTTAAATACCCTCAAAGCTCACTGTTAGATGCAGCACTGATCACACTCGGTGATTCTTATTATAACATTGAGAATTATTCAAAAGCTTATGAAGTATACGGCAGTTATCTGAGAAATCATCCAAGAGGTGAAAGCGTTTCTGAAGCGGTAAATGGAATTATATGGACAGCGATTCAACTTGATAAAAAAGATGAAGTATATACTGTAATTGATTCTTTTATAAATAGATACCCAAATAATAAAACAGCCGCAAATCTTCTTTATAGAAAGAGCGTCCTGCTATTTGATGATAAAAGATTTTCTGAATCGATTTCTGCCTTAAAAATGTTTAACAGGTCTTATTCTGATTCGGAGCTAATGCCGGATGCTTTATATTTATTGGGCAGAGCATATCTCGAAAACTCAGAATATACTTTAAGTATCAATAGTTTTCAGGATCTATATGAAAAATATAAAAAACACCAGCTTGCACCGCAGGCACTTCTTTATATTGGAAATGTTTACTACGCATTAAATAAAAATGATATTGCAGAACGATATTATACAAGATTAGTAAATGAATATTCGAAATCGAATACTTCTGTTGAAGGGTATTACAGGATATCTGAAATATTATATGAAAGAAATGAAAAAATTAAAGCGATAGAATTACTTCGAAATTCCCTAAACAATTTCAGTGAAAAAAGCATTTCAGATAAATTACGGAACAGATTGGCTGACATTTTGATTGAAGAAAGTGAATTTGTTGATGTTGAAAGCATACTGGAGGATGTCTTAAGAAGAAGGACGGACGATCTTGCAGCTGAAGCTCAATTATTAAAAGGCAAACTTAACAAAAAAAGACAAGATTATCAAAGCGCACTTGATGATTTTTTGAAAGTCAGATTTGTTTATTCAGTGTACAAGGACCTTGTATTTCAAGCTTCTTTAGAGGCATCGGAATGTTTTCTTTTGCTGGATAAAAAAGATGAAGCAAAAAAACTTCTTGATAACATTATAAAAGAGGATGATCAGGGTAATTATAAAGCAATTGCACAAAAAAGGCTGGAAGAAATAAAATGAAACCAAAAGTTACTTTTCTTGTAATAGGATTATTATCTGTTTTTTTAATTTCAGGATATGCTCAGGAGAAAAAAGAACCTCCTACAAAAAGTAAAACTGAAACCAAAAAAGACGAAAAGAAACTGCCTGAACTAAAGGAAAGAAGATATACTATTTATGGAAAAGAAAGGCTTGATTTTATCGATGCGGATAAATCAGGAGTTAGTCTGGATATATACAGGGGGGGAATTACAGGTGTAACTCCTCTTGGATTAATCAACATAAATGATCGAATTACCTCAGGTTTAAAAAAGGGATTCGGAATTTTCTCTTTAAAAAGTGAATATAAAAATTCAGTTAATATTTCAATCGGGAAATACAAGGATCTTGTTTTGGGAGTAAATTACGGCAGGGTTAGGGATGAAGATGAGGCAAGATTTTTCGGAGAGATAAATAGAAACAGCGGTTTTATTCCAAACAGCGGTTATTTCTCAGGAGATTTTGACATCAATTATACCAGAATATTAAATGATTATTCATCTTTAAATTCAGAACTGGTCATAAATAAATATGATTACAAATTTTATTCGGATGCTTTAAACGGACTTGACAGAAAATTAATGAGCCTTAAATTACACTCCGGATTAAATTTCTATAAATGGGAAAGAACCAAATTATATCTAAATGGCGTTTTGTCTTATTTTACCGGTGAAGATGACAAAAATCTAAGAGAAGTCAAAGCGGCAGGAAGTATCTCATTTAATTCAGTATATTCCGGATTTTCATTAAATGGTAATTTAAGCTATGTGTTTAACTCTCATGATCTTGAAAATTTCAATAATGAATTGATTGATGGAACTTTGAACTATAATTTTATTAACGGTCATATTACAGGACGCAAAAAATTTTCTGACTATATTGATGTTTTTGCAGGAATAAAATACTACTTTGCTGAAGATTTTGAGAAAACAGAAAAGATTTATCCAACGTTTGGATTTAACCTTGATCTTGATAATGACCTTACTATACTAACACATTTTGACCCGGTTGTAAGGTTTGTTTCTGCAGAAGAATTACTTGGAGAAAACAGATTTTTATCGTTTTCAACACTTCCTTATTATGAATTTGTAAAATTTAAACTGACTTCCGGATTTAGAAAGAAGTTTATCGGGAAGATAAGTGCAGGTGCTTATTTAAGCTTTAAAGAAATTGAGAATTTTGGTGTTTATGTATTGGACAATTATTATCAAAAGTTCACGAAAAATAAAGGTATTAATTTTAAACTTCAGACAGTAAGTTTTGATCTGGCGTATGATCACAATGAGTATCTTTCAATGATGGTGGCAGGTGAAATAAATAATCCGGGCTCGATCAAAAATTTAGAAGCAGGTGATAACATTCCTTATTATCCATTATATAATGCCGGCTTTAATGTCGAATTTGCAGTCCCTGAGATAACTACTTCATTTTTATTGAACGGGAATTTTACTTCAAAGAGATTTTATTATGATCCAGACAAACAGGAACTGGATTCATATTTTTTGCTGGATTTAAAAATTTATAAAAAATTAATGAAAAATTCGCAAGTTTATCTTAATTTTAGTAACTTATTAAATGCTGAATTTGAAAGTTGGAATGGTTTCAGAGAACCTGATTTTATGATGTCGGGCGGTTTTAAAATTCTATGGTAAAAATATACTGGAGGTATAAATGAATTTATTAAACATCGCAGCAAGAGGCGGTTGGATAATGGTGTTGATATTAATTTGCTCCATTATAGCTGTTTATGTAATTGTTGAGCGTTTTATGATACTTCGCAAAGCTAAAATAAACATAAAACATTTTATGATTAAGCTTCGAAGTTATGTTTCGAAAAATGAATTAAAAGAAGCGCAGGAATTATGTGCATCCACACAGGGCCCTATTGCAAAAGTTCTGCACAAGGGAATAAGGAAAAGCGACAGAAACATAGATGAAGTAAAAGAGACGATAGAGAATGCGGGTCATGAGGAGATCTATCATCTGGAGAAGAATATGGGGCTTTTAGCAACAATTTCAGGTATTGCACCACTGATCGGTTTCCTGGGAACGGTTACCGGTATGATCCGTGCATTTATGCAGATAGAGAGACTTGAAGGAAACGTAACTTCCACAGTTCTTGCCGGCGGTATTTGGGAAGCTTTGTTAACTACTGCTGCAGGCTTAATAGTCGGTATTTTTGCTTTTGGTTTTTATAATCTGTTAATGACGAGGATCAGAAGATTCGTGTTTGAACTTGAAACAAGTTCAAACGAATTAATTGAATTAATCATTGAAGGGAAAAATAATGAAATTTGAATCTGAAAACAAATTCTTAAATACATTTAATTTTTCTTCCTTGACAGATATTGTATTGCTGCTTTTGATATTTTTTCTTCTTTCATCTACTTTTATTATTCAATCAGGGATAAAGGTACAACTGCCCGAATCCGAAACTACCGAGTCTGCTTCCAATCAGGGCATAATAATTTCTATTACCGGGACCGGAGAAACATATTTAAATGATAGGAAAGTTGAGATTAACGAATTACCGGTTTTGCTTGCGAACAAGCTTGAAAATTCCGACGACAAAGTAGTAATTATTAATGCCGACAAAGATACATCCTTAGGGAGAACAGTAGAGATCATGGATATTGCAAAAAAAGCAGGAGCAACGAAGTTTCATATTGCCACTGAGAGGATATAATGTACAGATTTTCTGATAAAAATATCGGAATATTAGGTACGGTATTATTTCATAGTATTATAGTTTTAATATTAGGGGCAATTGGGATTGATTATTCAAAAAAATTACCGGAATATGTTGAAATGGTTATTTCATCCGGTTTATTAAGAGTGGAAAATGAGGATGTTTCAAAAAATTTCCCTGAAAAGAGTGCGGAAACAGTCACTCAGCAGAATGAAATTGACGTCAGTAAATTAAACCGAATAATTGCTAAAGATAATAATTCACCAATTGATATACCGGAAAAAATATCAAATCTCAGAGAATTGGAAATTCAAAAAAATGAAAAAAAAGATAATCTGAATGTTATCAATCCTTTAAAATCCGCTGACA
>JBHPGK010000186.1:0-7373 GCA_042570605.1 Candidatus Zhuqueibacterota bacterium | reverse complement strand
GGGCAGTCAGAAAACAGGTAAAAGTGCTGATGATATATTTATAAACGTACCTGTAGGAACTGTAGTCAAAGAATCAGGAGAAGTTACAGCCGATCTGGTCGAAGCAGGGCAGGAGTATATTGCTGCAAAGGGAGGTAAAGGAGGAAGAGGAAATTCTAATTTTGCAACGCCAACCAAACAGGCACCGCGCCGTTTTGAACCCGGACAGCCCGGTGAAGACAAAGAAATAGAACTCGAACTTAAACTTATAGCGGATGTGGGGCTTGTCGGCTATCCGAATGCAGGAAAATCAACTCTGCTGTCGGTGATTTCCAATGCAAAACCTAAAATTGCGGATTATCCATTTACGACGCTTGAACCAAACCTTGGAATTGTCAGAATCGAACAATACAGCAGCTTTGTCGTGGCGGATATTCCCGGTTTGATTGAGGACGCACATAAAGGTAAAGGGCTTGGAGACAAGTTTCTTAAACATATTGAACGAACCCGGATCCTTATTATAATGGTTGAAGCTACGGAAGAAAATAAAAAAGAGATATACGGGAATCTCATAAAAGAGCTAAAAGAGTTCAATGAAAATCTGCTGAAAAAGCCGAAACTGGTAGTGATAACAAAAATAGACCTTGCAGGTGATGAAAATAATATTCCCGAAGACATAGACGGTAATAAATGTCTTCAAATCTCGTCTGTTACAGGGGCGGGTGTTGATGAATTGAAATATGCAATCAAAGAAATATTAAAGGATCTGGACGATTAAATGGATATATCCGGTTTATTATACCTCACGGCGATCCCAAAACTTGGTGCAAACAGGATAATTAAGCTTATTAATGCGTTTAAAACGCCTGAAAATATTCTTAAGGCAAGAGTTGATGAGATTTCGATGGTACCGGGATTCGATAAAAAGATCGCTGAGCTAATAGTAAAAAACCGTAACAAAAAGTTCGTAGAGAATCAGTTAAAGATACTGAACTTAATAGGAGCCAAAATCATATCTCTTTGGGATAAAGAATACCCGGAAAATCTGAAAAATATTTTCGATCCGCCAATTCTTCTTTTTGTACGAGGTGAATTTAAGGAAAATGATAAGTTTTCAATAAGTATAGTCGGCTCAAGAAGTCCTTCCATATACGGTAAACTTGATGCTGAGAAGATATCGGCAGAACTGACAAAAGAAGGATTAACAATTGTCAGTGGTTTTGCAAGAGGAATCGACTCGGCGGCTCACAAGTCTGTTCTGGATTCAGGAGGCAGGACTATTGCAGTTCTTGGCTGTGGTGTCAACATCATATATCCTCCGGAACAGCGCAGGCTGTTTTTCAGGATTATCGATAACGGCGCCGTTATTTCCGAATATCCGTTCGATACACCTCCCGATCCTTACAATTTCCCGAGAAGGAACAGGATAATCAGCGGATTATCACTCGGTACCCTTGTTGTTGAAGCCGGTGAGAAAAGCGGTGCATTGATCACGGCAAACCAGGCTTTGGAGCAGAACAGGGAGGTTTATGCAATGCCTCGAAACATCAGCTTTCCAACAAGTAAGGGAACAAATGAATTGATCAAGTCCGGTGCAAAACTTGTGCAATCGGGAAGTGATATTCTTGAAGAAATAGCACCTCATATTAAGAAAAAAAATATTGAAGAAAAAGTTTTACCTGCTCTAACTGATGATGAAAAAAAAGTATATGGGATTTTATCTGAGGAACCCATTCACGTTGATAAAATTTCGGAATTAGCCGGAAAAAAAACCTCGGAAATTCCAATGATACTATTAAATCTTGAGTTAAAAGGTATTATTAAACAGGTGCCTGGAGCAAAGTTTATGAGGATTTGACTATATGGACTCAAAGTCAAAAGTTATATTATTTGAGTGCAGGGAATACAACCTCCAAAAGATAAAAGAGTATATTTACAGGGGATTTTTTAGTCTTGGGGGTGTGGAAAAATATATAAAACACGGATATAAGGTTTTTCTAAAACCGAATATGCTGGGTGCCAAACCTCCGGAAAGGGGAATTACCACCCATCCTGTTATTCTTGAAGCTGTGATAAATATTGTCAGGGAAGCAGGGGGAACACCTGTCATCGGTGACAGCCCTGCCGGTTCGATCAAAGGTGGAATGAAAAGGTTCTGGGAAGAAACAGGATTCAGGGAATTGTCCGAAAGGACCGGTGTGGAGCTGGTAAATATAGAAAAAGAACCGATTAAAAAGAAAGAAGTGAAGGGTCACAAGTATTTTATTTCTAAACCGGTTCTGGACGCGGATATAGTTATTAATCTCCCAAAACTAAAAACTCACTTTTTTACATTATATACGGGAGGTGTAAAAAATCTGTATGGTACTGTTCCGGGTTTAAGAAAATCTGATTACCATAAAATCGCACCTAATCCGGACAAATTTTCAAAGATCATTGCAGAGATTTTCTCGATAGTAAAACCTGAAATTACAATTATGGATGGCATTCTTGCTATGGACGGCAATGGCCCGTCATCCGGAAAATTGAACTGGATGCATCTTCTGGCTGTCAGTAACGACGCTGTTGCCATGGACAGGATATGTGAAGAGGTTGTAGGTTTAAAGGTCGGTGAGGTGAAGACTGCACTGTACGCCGAGAAACTTGGTGCGGGCAATTACAATTCGGAAAAAATTGAGCTTGTAGGAGAAAGACTGGCAAAGTTCAAGGAAAAGGGATTCACGCTCCCATCCAACCGGGCATTAAAAATGATACCTGGATTTTTGGGACCGTTGATCAGCCCTTTTGTATGGGCAAGACCGGTGGCAGATAAAGAGAAATGCACATTCTGTAAAATATGTATCGCCTCATGCCCTGTAAAATGTATGAGAGAAGATGAAAAGCAAAAAATCCCTGTTATTGATTATAAAGAATGTATAAATTGTAATTGTTGTAACGAGGTATGCCCGGAAGGGGCTATTTATCATAAGTTTTCAAGACTCGCAAAAGTAATACTTTAATTAATTTTACTCATGAAATATATAATTTCCATTGACTGTGGGGGAAATAAAACAGAGATAATTGCGGTAAACCTGCAGGGTAAAATAATCGACCGGAAAAGATTCCCGGGTATTAGCTACAGTTATCATACAAATGAATATTTTATAAAAAAGATCCAGGATTTTATAGAGCGTTTTATTAATGGATTTAATAGCGAAGTTACAGATATTGAGTACCTTATTCTGGGAAGCTCAGGTGTTTACAGGGAAGAAGAAATAAATTATATATCAACTGAATTATCCAAGAATTATAGAAATGTCAATGTTTTCAGTGATGTTGAAATGGGATTTTATGCAGCCTTCCCTTTAGGATGTGGAATACTGCTTTCTGTTGGAACCGGTTCAATATGTTTTGGAATTGATAAAAAGGGCAGGAAGTACCGCGCAGGAGGATTAGGCTACCTTTTAGGTGACGAAGGAAGTGGATTTTATATAGGAAAAATGGGAATAAAAGCTGCATTGGAATCTTTTGACAGGGGAGAAAAGGGATCAATTTTACATAAAGAATTACTTGATTTTTTTAATGTTAATAGTTTTGAAGAGGTTGTTCCCTTGATCTATAAGTCTAAAAAACATACAAAACTTGTTTCAGGATTTGCTCCTGTGATCATAAACGCTGCCTCCAAGGGCGATGCTAAATGTTCTAAAATAATTAATACTTCCATTGATGAACTTGTTAAATTGATTCAAACAGTCCGTAGTATGGGAGAATTTGACGATCCTGAAATAAACGTTAAGATTACCGGAGGAGTTGTTAAACACAATTCTTATTTTTTTAATAAATTACTGGAAAAATTGTCCGGTTTAAAAGTCGAGCTTGTTAGAAAACCAAATGTAGCCGGGGGGATAAATTATATATTGAAAAGAAGATGCCCGGAGTAAAATGAAGTAAATGTTTAAATCTTAAACATGCTTAATTTATTTTTTCAATATAAGCTATAAATCCATCAGTATTATCTTCCTGGTCTTTAATGGAATAAATATTCATAATTGCATGTAAGTTAGGATCTATATTATTAGTAATTACCACTTTAATTTCATGTTTTCCTGATCGGTCAGCTTCTTTAAATATAGATTCATCCTGTGTCTTATCCGTGATAATATTGGAAATCTTTTTACCTGTAAGATCTTCCTCCTGATTTCCAAGAAGAGTTTCGGCGGTTTTATTAACTGATACAATCTCGAAAGATTTATTTAGCAGTAAAGCAGGCTTTTTACAGTAAAAGAAAGCAGATTTAAACAGGTTAATATTAAGTTTTGCTTTTTCGAGCTCATTGGTCCTGGATTTGAGCAGCTCTTCAAGGTCTTTGCTGTAATTTGCAATTTTTTGTTCCAGTGATATTTTCTCAGTAACATCTCTTGCTGTACCGGTTATGTTCACGAAATTACCCTTATTGTCTTTTAATACAGCAGCGTTAATGGTTAAATAGACTTTTTTCCCATTATTATGCTCAGTCATTATCTCAAAATTACTTAAATTGTTTCCTTCCCTGAACATCTTTTTTATAATTTTATTAATTTCAATTTTATTTTCGGGATTTACCGAAATATCAGAGAGCGGTCTCCCAAGCCAGTCAGAAATCTTTTTTTCGAGAATTTTTTCCCACTGCCTGCTTAGATATACAATTTTTCCGTCACGGTCGATTGAGAAAACAGTATCATTCAGGTTGTCTATTAAAGCTTTAAACTCTCTTTGAGATTTTTTCAGATTATGTTTTGTTTCGAAATTTAATAGAGCCTTATTTATACGTGAAATTAGCTCCTGGTTTTTAAATTCCTTAAATACGCAGTCCTCTGCACCCTCTTTTAATGCACGTATGGCATTTTGATTCTCCTCTGCAAAAGCGGAAATCATTATAAAAGGGATGTCGCTGAATTTCTCCTGGCATTCTTTAAGGAGTTCCATGCCGTCCATTGCGGGCATCATCAAGTCGCTTAAAATAAGGTCAAATTTTTCAGAGTACAGCTTTTCAAGTGCTTTTACTCCATTTTCAACACTAACAGTTTCAAATCCGCTTTTTTGGAGAAGTTTTTCAAGAAACATCCTTTCTGTTAGAGTGTCTTCTGTAATCAATATTTTTTTCATATTTATACTTTATAAGTTTTAATATTTTTGATCAGTTTAGTCAGCCTTTTATTCTCTTCTTCAAATCCGTCTTTGTTCAGGAGAGCGAACATATTTTTTTTATATTGTTCCACACCGGGCTGGTCAAAAGGATTTACATTTAAAAGGTAACCTCCTATAGCAACGCTTTTTTCAAAGAAATAGATCAGCTTTCCAAGATAATATTCTGTTATTTCCGGTAAAGTTATAGTCATATTTGGGACACCGCCTTCTTTATGTGCAATTCTTGTTCCCTCAAGAGCTTTTAAATTAACTTTTTCTATATCAGTTCCAGCGAGAAAATTGAATTTATCAGGATCGTTTTCAAACCCAGGGATTTTCATTTCACCCATTATGTTATCAACTTGTAAAAATGTTTCAAAAATATTCCTTACACCTTCCTGTATTATTTGTCCCAAAGAATGCAGGTCAGTGGTAAAATTTACCGATGCTGGGAAGATCCCTGAATTGTTTTTTCCTTCACTTTCTCCAAAAAGTTGTTTCCACCACTTAGATAAAAAGATAAGTTTATAATTAAAATTCGCCAGAATTTCAATAATTTTCCCTTTTTTAAAAAGCAGGTACCTGATGGCAGCATACATATGGGATGGATTTTTGAAAAGATCGGTTTCTTTAAGTCTGATCGATTCATCGACTGCCCCCCGGATAAGTTCGTCAATATTAAATCCCGCAGCAGAAACCGGAAGTAAACCGACCGGAGTTAAGACAGAAAATCTTCCTCCAACATTATCAGGAATTATAAAAGTTTTAAATCCCTCCTTTTCGGCAACCTGCTTTAAAGCGCCTTTCTCTCTATCTGTGATTACGTAAATCCTGTTTTTGACATTGCCAAATTTGTTCTTTAAAAAATCATAAAATATCCTGAAAGCGAGTGCAGTTTCAGTTGTTGTACCTGATTTGGAAATAACGCAGACAGCAGTGTTTTTTTTTGATATCAGGTTTAACAGGTCTCTGGTGTAAGCTGAGTCGAGATTAAATCCGGAATAATATATTTTCGGTTTTGTTGAAGGGAGTTCTCTATCGAAACTGTTTGAGAGTGCATTTATTACAGCTCTGGCTCCTAAATAGGAACCCCCGATTCCCAGCACAACGAAAGATTCAAAAGTTTCACGGATGTATTGAGAAGTGGTTTTTATATCTTCGATTTCATTTTTAGAAATGACCGCTGCAGGATCGTACCAGCCTAAAAAATCACTGCCTTTACCTTTTCCGGTTTCAAGCAAATGCACTGCGTCCCGGATCTTTTCATCAAGCTGTTTGATTTCATCTATTGATACAGATTCGAGTACATTTGTATAATCTAAAGTAATATAATTTTCCAGGATAAACCCCGCTTGTATATGACATTCTAATATATTAAATTGTAAAAAGTTTATCAACCATTATATCAATAAAACAAATAGTGAAATATGGAAGATCATTTAAGAATAGGTATAGTTTCAGATGAGATCTCATCAAACTTTGAGGAAGCAGTAGAGTATGGAATGGACTGGGGTATAAGGGATTATGAGATAAGGTGTCTTGATACGGGAAGAATACCGTATGCTGACAAGGAAGAAATTGAGCATGTTATTAAATTGATCAATAACAATGGATTGAACATTAATGCCCTTTCTCCGGGATTTTTCAAGATCCGGTTTTCAGACCGGGAAAATCTCCGGAAGGAAATTTCCGAAGGATTTGAAAAAACATTTATTCTTGCTGACAGGCTTAAGACAAATAAAATAATTTTGTTCGGAGGAAAGAGAGAAGAAAACTGGGACAGCGGTGATTACGACAGGGCAGTGGATATACTAAATGAAATTGCGGAAACCGGAAAAAGATTTGGATTCACGTTTGTTATAGAAAATGAACCGGGATTCTGGCTGGATACAGGAGAGAACAGCGCTAAGATACTGCAGATAATAGATTCAGAATATTTAAGGTTGAACTGGGATCCGGGAAACGCTGTCCTTTGCGGGGAAACCGTCTACCCGGACGGGTATAATTACGTTAAAGATTATATAAGAAATTTCCATGTAAAAGAAGGGAGGTTAAAAGAATCGGGAGAATGGGAATTTTTAACTATTGATAATGGACTTATAGACTGGGAAAATATGATCATGGACTTAAAGAAGGATACAGATATAAAGATTTTAACGGTAGAGACTCATTGTGAACCCCTGATAGAAAATTCAAAAATAGACATTGATATATTAAAAAAAATTCTTGCAAATATACAGGGGTAATTA
>JBHPGK010000185.1:0-7433 GCA_042570605.1 Candidatus Zhuqueibacterota bacterium | reverse complement strand
ATTGGCGAGTTGATCAGGATCGGTCTTCAGGTCGTGAAGGAACTCGTATGCAGGTTCCTGCTCGAAATACCGTGCATAAACGTACCGATTCCCCCTGACACCTTCCCATTTCGGAATGTCTGGATTATCCATCAAATGTTCACAGAAGAAATCCTGTCGCCAGCCGGGAATACTTTTACCTTGTAGCAATGTGGTAAGATTGCTGCCCTGATAGTGCTTTGGGATTTCTACTCCGGCGAGATTGAGCATTGTGGCAGGAACATCGATATTGAGAGCCATTTTATCGTTCACCGTACCACGTTCTGTTTTTGGCAAGCGGGGATCATAGACAATAAGAGGAATCCGGAGTGATTGTTCGTAATGCGACCATTTTCCTGCGAAACCGCGATCTCCCATATAATATCCATTGTCAGCCATGTAGATTATGACTGTATTGTCGGCAAGGTGAAGTTTCTCGAGTTCTTTCTGAATGCGGCCGATCACCCGGTCAACACCGCTGATCATCCGGAAATATGCCTTCATGTTCTTCTGGTATTTCTCAGGAGTATCCCACCGCCAGAAATACCGTATACGGTTCATAGACTTCTTTAGAAATTCCGGCTGGTTCTCAAAAATTGCCGGATCGGAAAGCCTTGGGGCCGGGATTTTTACATTATCATACATTCCATCCACCGCTTTGGGCCAGGGATAATGGTTCTCCTTGTCATCATCCGCCGCATGCACCGCATTAAAACTGACCGACAAACAGAAAGGCTGCCCTTGTGGATTACTTTTCAAGAACTCAATAGCGCGGTCGCCGGTTACCTCGGTTTCGTGCCGCAGGCTGCCATCCGGCTGCTTCTTGAAATAGGGATACCCTCCATGCGGTTTGAAGAAGTCGAACATGTTAGATTCCGGTTCACCTTCAGTCTTCACACCATACTTACCGATAAAGCCGGTACGATAGCCCGCTTCACGCAAAAGCGCAGGATAACTTTTCGACGCGTGAACCTTTCGTATAGGTGGGGTACCAAATGTGTAGCCGTGTGTTCTTTCATGCAAACCTGTAAAAATGGAGGCGCGGCTGGCTGCACAGATTGAAGTTGTTACAAAGGCATTACTGAAACGTACTCCATCGGCAGCAAGACTGTCAACGACCGGAGTTTTGATAATGGAGTGGCCTGCACAGCCCAGCGTATCGTTACGCTGGTCATCTACAAGCAGAAACAGGATGTTGGGCCTGCTTGCAGCCTTATTACACAGGAGCGTCTGCGAACAAGCCGAGAAGGCTGCCGAGATTGCTGCAGTTTTCAAGAAATCCCGTCTTGAAATTCTAGTTTTCATAAGATTCTCTCCGAATGCTACATTATTACTCCCTATCCGAAAAGACATTCACCTGATAAGGTAATAATAACCGTCCTTATAAGTTTGGATTTCATTATTTGGCGCTTAATTTACAGTTAAAACTGAAATTGTATATTTTCCCGGAGACAACACAAATTTACTAAAGTTCTTCTCATCTCTGTATGGCGAAAATGAATTGTTACTGCTGTTTTCAAGGACTGTTATTGTTTGGTGCTCACTCACCGGTAATTTGACAAATGCCTCACTGCCATTTGGTATTTTTATTTTAAATTCTTGTTTATCTTTTCCGTGATTTATCCAATTTGATACAATTTCACCAAAAGGCGAATTGTAGGAGCAGTCTATATGAGAAAGACCTTCAGGCAGCGAAGGGTTTATTATAAATTTTTCGAAACCCGGATAATCAGGATCAGGCCTTATCCCTCCAAGCCATCTGTAAAACCATTCGGAAACTGATCCAAACATAGGATGGCAATTAGAATAGGTGTTATCGCTCTCTTTCCATGTTTCCCAGATAGTTGTAGCTCCCCGGTCGATCATAAATCCCCACCCGGGATAAGATGTACTGTTTACGATCTTATAAACCGTGTTCGTATTGCCTGTTTTGGAAAGCGCCTCAAGGATATATTTTGTTCCGAAAATACCCGTGCTGAAATGACCTGACGGCTCTGTCGAAAGGGATTCTAATAACGAATCGGCAGCCGCACTTATCGCATCCGCAGGTATAATGCCGTGATACAAAAGTACCGCGAATAGTGTTTGTTTGTTTATCGAATAAGTTACAGGTTTCCTCCAGAATTTATCAAGAATGATCGTTTTGAGATGATCCGCAAGTTTTTCAAATTTATCTGCATTCTCAGTATCGCCCATGAAATCCGCAAACCTTTTCATTATTCGGGCGCATTGGAGGTAATGGCTTGTTCCGGTTAGCTCAACCGGAACCGGTTCAAGTGATTCATGATCACTTAAGCCTGTTTTAACAATTCCATCCGGAAATATTCCTGAGACTTTCTCCATCCATTTTAAATCCATTTCGTATAATTCCTTTACTATTGCAGTATCATTATAGTAAAGGTAAAGATTGTATTGTGTGATAAGAAAGGCAGATTCCCAGCTCAAACCACAGTACTGTGTCCCTACAAATGGAGCAGTATCAATAAACGCCGAATCGTTTATTGCATCGATCCAATCGTAAATCGTTTTACGGTAGAAATCCTGCATATCGAAATTATAAATGAACGCTTCACTGGCAGCATTCAGATCACCTCCATAGCCAAACTTCTCGCGGGCCGGACAATCGGACTGTACACTTATAAGATTGGCAAGAAATGTTCTTTTTGCGGCGTTTTGTATTGAATTGATAAGTTCTGATGAACAGGAAAAACTGCCATAATGTTCAACATTTGTATTTAGTGCAATCCCCTCTATTTCAGAAATGTCAGGTTGTCTTCTCAATCCTGAAATTTCCATATACCGGTATGTATGAAAGGTAAACTCCGGGCTGAACCATTGGTCTGTTTTATCGCCAAAAATAAATTTATCAGCCTGCCATGCAACTGCTGGGGCGCCGGGACCGCCAATACCGGCTCTTTTGATCTGGCCTGCAACCGAGGTCATTGGATTGAGCTCTCCATTGTCATATATTCTTTCACCAAAGCGAAAAGAAATAGTATCCCCAGGTTCACCTTTTAGATGAATTCTGTAAATTCCTGTAAAATTAACCCCCATATCTACCAGATATTTACCGTTTGATGCTGGTGAAATGGAAACGGGGACTATAATGTCCGTAATTTGAACGGGAGGAAAAAATGCCTTCTGCAGCTTTCCGCCCGGTCCTTCATTTATTACAGATTCTTTCCATATACTATCATCAAAACCAACTGTTTCCCACCCTTCTATTTCGTCTCCGGCATCATATACTTCTCCCAGATAGACGTTGTTTTTTCTTATAGGGCCATAGAAGAATTTCCATGAATTATCTGTAATTATCTCTTCGGTTTGTCCATTGCTGTATTCAATTTTCAGCTTTGCTATAAAAACAGGTCTTCCGGTAGGAAGAAAATTTCTTAAATTGAGACGTCCCCACATTTTCAAAGGTAGTGGATTATAGAATCCATTCCCAAGAGTTACTCCAAGGCAATTGCCTCCCTGTTTGACATCTGTAGTAAGGTCATATTCAGAATAGTAAATTCTTTTTGCATAGTTTGTCCATGCCGGATCAAGATAATTCTTTCCTGTTTTTTTCCCATTAAGCGAAGCGCTGTAATATCCTGCCGCAGTTATAAATAAAGTGGCTGAGTGAATATCATTATTAACAATGAACTCCTTGCGAAAAACAGGTGCGGGATTCTCTCCATAAAGGAGAGTGTCATTAATAAGAGTATCTTCCTGCGCTCCTATCCATAAGGCATTGATCAAGTCAGTATTTTCGATAATGATATGTTTGTCTTTTGTGCTAAAATTACACTCTGCAAAAATCAGACAGATAAATTGGATGAGTAGTATGAGATAATTCTGCCGTTTTGTGATAAATCTAATAAACATAATTATTTAATAATGGAATCCCTGATTCCGACTTCCACTTAATTTAATACTCTACACCAGGGTAATATAAAATAACCTGTTTTAAATACCAAAATCTTTTTCTTCTTAGTACTAATCAATGGTATTATTAGCTCAATCGTCCTTAATTTGTGCAGGCATGTCATGACAATATAAACCTTCGTAAGCAAAAAAAGCTGCGATATATTTACCATCTGCAGCAGGCGATGAATTCGTTTGTGTCGATTTTGGGTGTCCTTTTTGTTTAGGAAAGCCCCATCTTTAAAAA
Organism: Candidatus Zhuqueibacterota bacterium; assembly: GCA_042570605.1. Lineage (GTDB taxonomy): Bacteria > SM23-31 > SM23-31 > JBHPGK01 > JBHPGK01 > JBHPGK01. The sequence goes on along the minus strand of JBHPGK010000185.1, from coordinate 3,259 downwards.
GAGGCAAACGATGTGTGCCAATCTTAAATCTCTTTTGATACTTATTTATTGTTGTTGTTTAATATAAACTATACCATAATCGTTATTAATTGACTGAATACTTGTTCCAGTGAATCCGGTTTTTAACAGTTTTTTTTGAGCTTCAATATCACTGTGGTTTACGATAACTTCTTTTTTTGAGGAATAATTCACATCTCTTTCTGCATTAAGGTATAGAATATATCTCAACATCCAACCATACTTTATTTTAAGACTGCATATTTGAAAATTGTTTTCAAAAAAGGTTTTCAGCATGGGATAATTACCTGGAAAACATGTCGCTACAACATGGATCAGCCCGGTGGTTTTTATTAAATCGACTGACTTTTTGATCAGCCTGGAAGCCAACCTGTTAATTCTATACTCCGGATTAACACATACTCCTTCGAATTGGACAACTTTTAGCAAATCTTCTCCGGACAATCCGATATCAAATCCATGATTCTCCTGAGATTCTCCCGGTATATAGGTCATGCGAAATGCAATTAATCTACCTTCAGCCATGATACCGAGACTCATTCCTTTTTCCGACAGGCATTTTGTTATCAGCTCTATTGATGCCGGTCTATACATTTCCTTGTTTTTGAGAGAGCTCATAATTAACTCCTGCAAGCTGACAATATCATTTAGGAAAGATTCATCTAACCGAACCATTTTATAATCGACAAACCTGTAAGTGCCCTGTTTGAGTTTTTTTACTACCCCTTCATCTAAGATATTATTTGGCATAATAAATTACAGTTTTATTAATATTTTAAAGATTATCGTTATGAGCTCAGGATTCTAATTCCGCGATCAGATTGTCAGCATCTCTGAGTCTGTTTACTATGGTTTTGGTTATATTTGATAACAGAAGCAATAAAATATCAGGATAAGCTTCCTTCAATTTTTTATAAGCTTCCATCTCCAAACGATAACATTTAACAAGTTCTTTTGCTTCGATATTTGCAGAACGCGGTTTACCATCCAGCAAAGCCATTTCTCCAAAAAAGGTGCCGGCTGATAAAGTCAGTAACCGTTTTTTCCTGCTACTGCCGGGAATATTTATGGTTATGTCCACTGAACCTTTCGCCAGAAGAAACATTGAGTCTCCTCTATCACCCTGTGCAAAGATGACTTCTTCTTTTCCATATTGAACAGGTTGTAAAAATGAAGTAAATATATTGAATTGCTCCTTCGTTAAATCCTCCAGAACAGAAAAATCCTTTAATAATATCTCTTCAGTATCAGATGATTTGTCCGTAATTTCACATAAAAGCAGATTTTCATAGACTTCCAAAACCTGGTCAGTATCAGGATAATAAATTTGTTCATCCACATAATTAAAAACACCAAGGTCTTTTAAGAATGTCCTGATATGTCCATCCTCCGGCAAATAACTAAAACAAATTGATTTGCCGTTTTTCTTGAGACGATTGTAACTATGTTCCAATACACGGGCACCGGAACTATCGATTTCCGTAACGCGTTTCATATCCAGGATCAGATATGAGACTCCATTCTCAATTAATTTGTTAATTTCAGATGTTAAATTATCTGCAGATCCGAAAAAAATATGACCTTCTAATTCCAGAACGGCTATTTTATCTCCATATTTTTCAAGAAGGCACATTAACTTTTCATTTCTTTTTTTTCTGGAACGGATTCTTGAACACCTGTAATCTCTCCTTATAACCGATTTACTCATTTTGGAAACAAAGAAAAAAACAGAGATCAGTATACCAACAGCCACCCCCGCAATCAAGTTAAAAAATGCAGTAACCAGCATAACAATAATTATGACTAAAAAATCATCAAGAAGCTCAATTTTATGAGAAGTTTTCCGGAAAACAATACTCTTGAAGAGTTGAATCGTCCATTTATCAAAAATCTGAAACGCAATGACGAGAATGACCGCAGCTATAACCACCATAGGGATCATACTGATCAATTTTGAGAAAAAAACTATAATAAGTAAAATCGATATGCTATTTACAATACCGGAGAGCCGGGTTCTTCCGCCGGCATTATAATTTACCATGCTGCGTGCAATATAACCTGCACCGGCAATTCCGCCAAAACAGGCTGAAAACATATTACCTAATCCCTGTGCCGCCAATTCTCTGTTTGCCCGGGGTTTGATATTTACAAGGCTTTTCATGGATAAAGAGGTTAATAATGTATCGGTAGAACCGAGAACGGCGATTGAAATTGAAGCTGTAATAATGTAGGGAAGATATTCTACTATTCTCGAATCATTAAATATTTTCAGGAAAGAGAAAAAATACACCGGAGAAGGAATTTTTGATTGGATATTTCCTAAAGTGTGCCCTATATTTTGAGAAAAACCCATGTGTAGAAAAATATAATATATTATTGAACCTCCGATTAGGGCAATAATTGATGGATGTACTTTTTTTATTACTTTATTCGAAAGCAACATTAAAACCACTGTAGAAATTCCGATTAATAATGTAAGAGGCTGGACTTCATTTAAACTTTGAATAGAATTTAAAATTGATCCTTTTTTCGATATACCGAAAAAACTCCAAATCTGCCCTGCCACAATTAAAAGTGCTGTTCCGTTTAAAAAACCGGCAATTACCGGATAAGGTATAAATTTAACTATATTTCCTAACCGGAATATTCCAAATATTATTTGAAGAAATCCGCTCAATAATACGGTAAAAAACGCACATACCAGTACCACTGAAATAAATTCAGGATTACTGTGATCTATTTTAACAGATTCTAAAAAATATATTAACACTGAACTGAATATCAGACTTACAGGGGCTTTTGGACCGGAAATCATTGCAGGAGTGCCTCCGAATAAGGAGGAAAACAGCCCTACGAAAATTGAGCTGTAAAATCCTGCCATAATCCCATTGGAAATATACTCTCCGCCTAAAGGCGCAAAGGCGATTATTCCAAATGCTATATTTCCCGGAATAGCTATAATTGCTGAAGAAATACCGCCCGAGATATCACCAGCGATATTTTGAAAGGATGACTTTTTCAGATAACGGATCCTCAAATGTTATGGTAATTTATAGGGAATTTTAATAAAGTAAAAAATTAATCTGCAATCTGCCACAAAATTTACGATTTTTTGAGATACACGTGAAATTAATATATTATTTCATAACTGTCCGGTAAAACTTAAAAAGACCAATACTTAACCTCTTGTTTTAATATAACTTAAATCAGAATATTTTAAATATTAATTGGTATTTGTCGG
>JBHPGK010000184.1:0-7437 GCA_042570605.1 Candidatus Zhuqueibacterota bacterium | reverse complement strand
AAGTTCAAAGCCGGACCCGGAAATAAAAACGGAAGCATTAAAGTTTTATCAAAAATTTGAAAATATTCTTTCAGATTATTATGGGGAGCCTTCTTATAAAGAGTATTTAAATGTATTTAAAGACTAACCGGTTAAAAATTTGTAGTCGGTCTTCTTTGACCGTGAATATCGGCGCACGGTGAGTTTTTTGTTACAATTTTCCCAAGTTTTTTACAGTATAATGCTACAAAAGTCCTGCAGCTTTTTGATCCGTCAAGATCATTAGTATCCGGAAATGCCGCAAATTCACAATTGAGGTCACACCATTTGATTTTTGAAGTATTTACACCCGCATTATCCATGTAAGCAGCGCTCAATTTTTTTGAAAAATATTGGTTTTAAAAAACTATTGTCAGCAAAACGGACCTATTTTTTATCTTCTTCCTTTGGTTTACTTTCATCCTCAGGGATGATAATATCCTTCCCCATATTTTCCAGTTCAAAATCTACCGTGTTATTTTTAACAAATTCATGGTTTGGATATTTCTCTTTAAATTTCGTATAATATTCTTTTGCCTTTTCGAAATCATTGATAACATTGGCATACAAAAATCCGATCAAAAACATGTGATTTCCTGCTTCAGGGCTTTCAGGAAACTCTTTTAGCAGTTTCTCATAGATCTTTATAGCCTCTTTAGGCTGGTCTTTGCTCTGGTAATCCAGAGCCAGCTGAGCCATTTCATCTTCGGTCATTTTCTCTCCGCACGATAAAACAAATGTCATTCCCAAAATCAGTATTATCATTAAGCTTAATTTTGCCTTCATTTTTTCCTCCGCAATTACCTGGAATATTCTAAGTTATGTTATTTTACTTAATTTTAAACTGTTTAAGAGATTATGATTTATGAACTATCCTTGTAACTTTTTATAGACTTTAATACTTTCCGTTTTTATATTAGATTAGTTTTTGGAGGCTTAAATGATCAATATAAGAATCGAACCGGTTGGGAAAGAAGCAGCTTTCAGAGAGACAATCACTATTCTTGATGCATTGAGAAGAATTGATATATCAGTATTCTCTTCCTGCAGCGGGAACAAAACATGCGGTGAATGCCGGGTAAAGATAACAGGCATTGTACCTGGTATAGATGACATTGATAAAATATTTATCACTCCAAAAGACCTTGAAAAAGGCTGGAGACTCGCCTGTCTCCATAACATCGAAGATAAGATGATAATTGAGATACCGGATCTGCCGAAAAAAGGTAAAATTCTGGTATCTGACCTCAAGAAAACAGAAAAACCTGATATAAATATCGATAAATACTTTATAAGATCAGAGGTTTTAAAACAGGAAACGGGTTCATCATATCTGAATATTATCAATAAACTCAGCCTTGCTGATTCAAAAATATATGTATCAAAAGATAAATTTGCGCAAATCGAAAAGAACATGGATAATGATTTTACTATTTGTATTCATGGCAAAAGGATAATTCATGTTGAAAAGGGGGATAAATCAGACAGGAAGTATGGACTTGCAGTAGATATCGGAACAACAACGGTTGTGGGAATGCTGGTCGATCTGAACACCGGTAAAACTATTGCGGTTGAATGGGGTATGAACGCTCAGTCTAAATACGGCGCAGATATTATGTCAAGGATTGACTATTCATCAAAAACTAAAAAAGGTTTGAAAATTCTGCAAAATTCAATAGCAGTGACACTGAATAATATCATTAAAGGTCTGAGGATCAAAACCGGGATAAATACAACCAACATTTACAGTGCAGCTATTGCCTGCAATACTGTTATGGCACATATTTTTGCAGGGATATCTCCATCAAGCATGGGATATTTCCCATTCAGACCGGTGTTTCTTGACGATATAACCATAAAGGGAAAAGATACAGGACTAAATGTTAATCCTGAAGCGGAAATATCACTGATCCCGGGCATCGGAGGGTTTGTCGGTGGTGATATTACGGCAATAATTTTCATTACCGGTCTTCACAAAAAGAATGAGGTTTCCTTAGCGCTGGACCTTGGTACTAACGGAGAAATGGTGCTCGGAAGTAAAAATTCTATTACAGGCGGTTCAACGGCAATGGGACCTGCATTCGAGGGGGCTCAAATATCATGCGGTATGCCTGCTTTTGAAGGCGCTCTGTGTAAATTCTCGATTGAAAACAATAAAATACAGTATAAAGTACTCGGGAACAAGGAATCCTCAGGCATCTGCGGATCCGGACTTGTAGATATAATTGCGGAGTTTCTTAATAACGGAATTATAGACAGCACCGGGCGGTTAAATCATACAGAGAACAGTAAATTTAAAAACAATATTTTTGAAATTAACGGGCAAAAAGCTTTTCTCATTTATAAGAACAAGTCAAAGCAGGTATTTGTCTCCCAGAGGGATATCAGAGAATTTCAACTCGCAAAAGGAGCGGTACGCGCAGGAATCGAAATTCTGCTGAAACAAAATCAAACAGAAATTGAAAATATCGATAAAATCTATATAGCCGGAGCATTTGGAAATTACCTTTCAAAGAAAAGCCTGATAAAAATAAAGATATTTCCGGATTTCCCTCTCGAAAAACTGCATTTTGTCGGGAACACTGCAAGTATGGGGGCAAAAGCTGCTCTGCTTTCAAAAAATGTTAAAAAGGAAATGAGATCAATTGCCCAAAATACCAGGCATATTTCATTTGCCGGTGATCCTGAGTTTCAGGACATATTTACTGAATCCATGCTGTTCTGATATTCATTAATTTATGTTTTACTTATTATATTTTTGACCGGGAGTTTGGTTATGGCTCAGGAAAAATGGGCTGACAGTTTATTACAAAATATGAGTCTTGAAGAAAAGATCGGACAGATGATATTTCATGCTGTAACACCGGCTTTTATTAATAAAGAACATGATTATGCGAAATATCTGGAAAAGCTGATAACTGAAGTAAAGATCGGCGGAATACATGTTTTTGCCGCTCCAACATACGAAACTGCTTTCATTTTAAATAAATATCAATCCCTTGCTGAAACACCTCTTCTGGTCACAGCTGATATGGAAAGGGGCTCCGGCAGCGTTGTAAGGAACGAAATATATTATGGTAATGATTATTTTACCCATACTCCGGATTATCTGACAGGAGGGGGTGTCCAGTTACCCCCGTTAATGGCGATCGGCGCCGCAGATTCTGAAGAACTGGCATACAGTATGGGCAGGATAACCGCAGTTGAAGGCAGAAGCGTCGGTATTCATCAGAATTTTGCACCGGTTATGGATATCAACAATAATCCGGATAATCCGATAATAAATTACCGGTCTATCGGAGAAGACCAGAAACTGGTAGAAAGACTTGGTACTGCATATTTAAAGGGAATTCAGGATAACGGTATGATCGCCACCGCTAAACACTTCCCCGGTCATGGTGATACCGATGTTGATACTCACATTGAACTCCCTTTCCTGAAAATTAATATGTCAAGATTGGAAAAGACAGAACTCCCCCCGTTTGAAGCAGTTATCAATTCCGGCGTTAAATCGATAATGTCTGCACATATTGCCCTGCCGGAAATTACAGGCAATGACCTTCCGGCAACACTTTCGGGAAACATCCTGACGGATCTTCTTCGGAATAAACTGAATTTTCAGGGTTTAATTGTCACAGATGCAATGGTTATGGGAGGTATATTAAACAGGTTTGATTCTGAAACTTCAGCAGTTATGGCAACAAAAGCCGGAGCAGATATGCTTTTACTATTTAAAGAACCTGAAAAGGCGGCTGAGGGTATTCTAAAAGCAGTAAACTCCGGAGATATTTCAGAACAGAGGATCAATGAATCCGTTAAAAGGATACTTAATGCAAAACAGTGGATCGGACTGAACAGAAAAAAAATGGTTGACTTGAATAAAATAGAAAATATTTTAGGAAAGCCGGAGCATTTTGAAACAGCTGAAAAAATATCCCGTAAAGCCGTAACCCTGCTAAAAAACGAAAACAACCTGCTTCCATTTTCAGAGAAAAACAATAAGTATCTTATCAGGATCTCGGATGATTACAAAACGGATTATGGAAAATATTTTAAAGATCAGCTTTATTCTTCATTCGGTATTAAAGATGAATTTTTTCTCTGGTCAAAATCAACAGATAATGAGCTTCAAGAAATTGCTGATAAAATCCCATCAGGTTCAATAGTAATTTGTCCTGCTTATATCTATATTGGTGCATGGAAAGGCAGTGTTCAAATACCTGGAAAAATAGCAGCTTTTCTAAAAGTTCTTAAGAATAAAGGTGTAAAAATAGTCGTAATATCGTTCGGAAGCCCATATATTTACGGTCAGATCAATTTTATTGACTGTTATCTATGTGCTTATTATGGAACGTATGAACTTGAAAAAACGGTTGTTCACATTCTTGCCGGAAAAATAAATCCTGAAGGCAGACTTCCGGTTTCAATACCCGGTTATTTTAAATTTGGAGACGGCTTAACTTATTAAAAAACTTTAATATTAAACTTTTAATATTTCAAAAAAATCTTTAAATTTAAACTAAATGTAAAACATTGTCATTTTGAAAGATAGGTTCTCACTCATTTTTGAGGTTATGAAATGCATTTAGTCACCGGTGAAAATATTTTAAAATTTGTATCAAATTTAATAAGTGAAAAAAAACAATTATATCATGACAGGATTAATCTCACAGTTAAATCGATCTATGAGGTGCATACAAAAGGGCAAATAGATTTTGGCGGGAGTGAATTTAATTTGGGCTCAAGAAAGGAATTAATCCCGGTAAAAGATAAACCTGAGGATCAGTACGGATGGTGGGATATCCCTCAAGGTGACTACCTTGTGATATTTAATGAAAAAATAGATCTTTCTGAACATTATATTGGATTTTTGCAGCCGATGGAAAGGATAATAATCAACGGGACTACCCACGAAAGCATGTTTATTTTATCAAATTTAGATAAAGTTGAAGTAAATCTCCGTGCAGGTAAAAGCGGACTTAAGATCAAACAGAACTCCCGAATTTCCAGTTTAATAATTTTTAAAGTAAGTTAAACTTTATGAAAATTGGCATAAACCTTGCGCTGGCTAATATACAAGCAGGCGTCGGTATATATTCTAAAAAGCTTATTGAAAACTTACTCAAGGTTGACAAGGAGAATGAGTATTTTCTTTTCTCGCCTCAGGATCTAAATTTAAACGGGGACAATATAAACATAATAAAAGTAAAGAATTTTAGATCCAGAGCCAGAAGAATTATGTATGAAAACTTCCAGCTTCATAGTAGTATTAAAAAGTTGGATCTGGACATTTTTCACTCACCCCATTTTATTTTACCAAAAGGGATTAAAACAAAGTCCGTAATTACAGTTCATGATATGGTTTACAAGCTATTTAACCATACACTGCCATATTCTAAATCATTGTATTACAACTTATTAATGCCCGAAAGTTTAAAGAAAGTTTCTGCAATTATTACCATTTCAAATACAACCAGAAACATAATAGCTTCTGAATATCCGCATCTGAAGGATAAAATATTTGTAACATATTTAAGTTCAGGATTTGAGAATTTTACTAATACTGATCCTGCTCAATCCGAAGAGATCATTAAAAAGTATAATATCAAAGGTCCATATATTTTGTTTGTAAGCACAATCGAACCCAGAAAGAATCTCGAAGGTTTATTAACAGCACTCAATTATATAGAAAGAAAGGATATTAAGTTAGTAATTGTGGGCAGTCTGGGCTGGAAATATAAAAATGTTTTCAGAATATTAAAAAAGTATAATCTTTCTGAAAGGGTAATATTTACAAATTCCGTTTCCAACGAAGAGATCAAAGCTATATATTCAAAAAGCGAAGCATTTATTTATCCCTCATTCTATGAAGGATTTGGTATCCCCATATTAGAAGCAATGAGAGCCGGAACACCCGTAATAACATCGGGATTGGGCGCAACAAAGGAGGTCGCAGGGGACGCCGCACTTTTTATAAATCCATATAATCCCGACAGTATCACTAATGCCATTAATACACTGCTTTCGAATGACCGGATCAGGACAAATCTTACGAAAAAAGGTTTTGAGAGGATAAAACAGTTCTCCTGGGAAAAAACGGCACTTGAGACACTTAAAATCTACAAACAGATAGTATCCGGTTAAGCAGTTTTATTATTTCTAAATTACCAGTCTGCCTAATTATCCTTAAATTTTGGTTTTTCAGGAATTTGTAATCTTACCTAAAATCGCAAAAACCATAAAAAGTATTATAATGTCATTCCAGCGCAGGCTGGAATCCAGAAAACAAAATAAATGAAAAATTATCTTATTTATATAATAGCATCGAAATGAAACTGGACTCTATATGTTAGTGTTACCAATCATCAAAAAACATGAGTCTATGCACATAAAAATAGCTTAATCGAGAGATATTAACAACAATATAAAAAGAAGAACTGGATTCCAGCCTGCGCTGGAATGACAAGTCCTAATGCTTTGTATTTATTCAGGTTGTGTCATTTCTGTGAAAACCACGCCAGAGGCGGACACGCTGGAATCCAGTTTTCCAAATCAGAAAAATATAGTTTTATTTTTTTACCGGACAGTTTTGAATATGAATTTATTTATTAAACTATACGGTTTTTTAGGGTTTTTTCTAATACTTACTGCAGAAGTACTCCTGTTCACTGATTCTGAATTTATTTCAATGTGGATGACTCCGGTCGCCTGGACAGGATATATCTTTTTTCTCGATTCTATCATTTACAGTAAAAAAGGAAGCTCATTAATTACCAGAAGTCCTTTTAATTTCCTGCTAATGTGCCTGTTATCAATAGGAACCTGGTATATTTTCGAGTTCTATAACATTTTCCTCAAAAACTGGTATTATATAAATCTGCCCGGGAATAAAATTATCAGGTATACCGGTTATTTCTGGTCATTCGCTACTATTTTCCCGGCAATATTTGAAACAATTGAAGCTTTAACTCTTTTTACCGGTAAAAAGTTTAATAATAAACATGAACAATTCTATTCAATTTCATCAACAATGTATATTATTATCGGCGTGATTTTTTTGGCTGTTCCTCTAATCATCCATTCCAGATACCTGTTCCCTCCGGTATGGCTTGGTTTTATTTTCCTGCTGGACCCGCTGAACTTAAAATTAAATGGAAACTCAATTTTGAACCGGTTGAAAAACAAGAGATGGAAACTCACAATAATTATATTGTTTTCCGGGCTTATATGCGGATTTTTATGGGAATTCTGGAATTACTGGGCAGAAACGAAATGGATATATGATGTTCCCTATCTTTCCAGCATAAAAATCTTTGAAATGCCTGTTTTGGGTTATTTAGGTTTTCCTGTATTTGCTCTTGAGTGCTATATTATGTATATATTTGAAATAAATTCAGAATCAGTGAACAGGAGTACTTC
>JBHPGK010000183.1:0-7452 GCA_042570605.1 Candidatus Zhuqueibacterota bacterium | reverse complement strand
TGTGGTAGGAGATTGCTTCTCCCGGTAAACCGGGATCGCAATGACAGATCCGTTTTGAAAAATGGGGGTTCTCCAGATTTGTCAGTTAAATTACTCCCGGAAAATCACTGAGGAATAGGGGGACACGCGGGACTCGGAATGACAACTCTTATTAAAAAATGGGGGTAGTCCAAATCAACAAATAGAAATTCATTGATTTTTAATAATGAAATATATAAATTTTAAGGATTTGAAAATTTAGAAATTAAGATAATAATATTGTCTTAGGTAAAAGGGCGATTAGCTCAGTTGGTTAGAGTGCTGGTTTCACATACCAGAGGTCACTGGTTCAATTCCAGTATCGCCCACGTTTAGATGTTATTAGGTGTTGTCGTTAAGAATATAATTATGTGATTGTAAAAAGGTAATAGATTGATATCGTTTTATATATCATTGGAAGAATGAGTCTGAATACGAAAGAACTACTGGTTTCCACCGGAGGTGGATCCCGCTGTAGCGGGACAATTCCAGTATCGCCCACGGTTTAGAAATTATAAATTGGAATTTTAAGTATAAAGCATTAATTAAAGTGATAAAAATCGAATAAAGGTAATTGTTTGTGTTTGTATCGAATAAAAGTATTTACTTCTGCTTAATAAATGATGGATCACTGGTTTCCACCGAATGCAGATCTATCTTTGGCGGGCAGTTCCGTTATCACCTGATGTTTTAATAAAGCCTCATTTCAAGTGAGGTTTTTTTGTATAATTAAATCATGGAAATATTATGAAAATTAAAGAAAAAGCGAAGGTAATGGATGAAAAGGATCTGGAAAGGACTCTTATCCGGTTATCTCATGAGATCATTGAGAAAAACAGAGGAGCCGGCAACCTTGGATTTGTCGGGATGCAGACCAGGGGTGTTTTTCTCGCAAAAAGAATTGCACAAAATATACATAAAATTGAAGGGCAGCTTATACCGGTAGGAATTCTGGATGTAACATTATATAGAGATGATTTTCGTCAGAGACTTAAGCAGCCGATAGTCCAGATCACTGAAATACCTTTTTCCGTGGACGAAAAGGATATTATTATCATTGATGATGTTTTGTTCACCGGAAGAACGATCAGAGCTGCTCTGGACAGCCTGATGGATTTCGGCAGGCCTGCAAGTATCCAGCTTGCTGTATTGGTTGACCGCGGACACAGAGAACTCCCGATTTCTGCGGACTATATCGGTGAAAAAATCATCACTTCAATCGGTGAAGAGATCAGGGTTAATGTTAAAGAAATTGATAACGAAGACTCAGTTTATTTAGTAGACATAATCGTCAAAAAAAAGTAGAGAAATTATGGAATTAAAAAGCAGGCATTTATTAGGACTGGAAAATGTGTCCAGAAAGGAAATCGAACTAATTCTGGACACCGCCAGAACTTTTAGAGAAGTTATTGAACGACCGATCAAAAAAGTACCAACACTTACAGGGGTTACAGTAGTTAATTTATTCTTTGAAGCTTCGACAAGAACAAGGATTTCTTTCGAGCTGGCTGAAAAAAGATTATCGGCGGATACTGTAAATTTTTCGGCATCAACCTCCAGTGTTAAAAAAGGGGAAAGCATCAAAGATACAGCGCAAAATATTGAAGCGATGAAAATTGATATGGTTGTGGTAAGGCATTCTTCTCCAGGTGTACCGTTGTTTCTATCAAAAGTTCTGGATGCAAACATCATCAATGCAGGTGATGGATGTCACGAACATCCGACACAGGCTCTGCTCGATATGTACACTCTCAGGGAAAAGCTGGGTTCTCTGGACGGAAAGACAGTCTCTATCGTTGGAGATATATCTCACAGCAGGGTGGCATTGTCAAATATTTACGGTTTAAAAACTATGGGTGCTCATGTTATCCTATGCGGACCTTCTACACTGATCCCGAAAGATATTGAAAAACTTGGGGTTGAAGTTATATATGATATTGATGAATGTGTTAAGAGAAGTGATGTGATTAATGTTTTGAGGATTCAACTGGAACGTCAGAAAAGCGGTTTGTTCCCATCATTAAGAGAATATCATCTTAAATACGGAATTACTTTTGAACGGCTTGAAAAGATGAAAAAAGATCTGATCATTATGCATCCTGGCCCGATAAACAGAGGAATTGAACTTGATGGTAGAATAGCTGACAGTGATATTTCAGTGATTCTCGAGCAGGTGACTAATGGTGTAGCTGTCAGGATGGCAATACTTTACTTGTTAAGCGGCAAAAAGATAGAAAAATTGGAGAATTGAAAATAATGAAGACTTTTAATTTTTCAGAAATTCGGAAACCTTTACTAATGAAAAACGGTCTGGTATGGGATAAATCTGTAAAAGATTTTAAGAAAAAAGATCTATTAATAGAAAATGGAAAATTTTCCAGGATCGGAAAAGTTGATGATAAAAGTTTTAATGGTAACATCATAGATTTGACCGGGAAAAACGTTTTGCCCGGCTTTTTTGATATGCATGTACATTTAAGGGAACCCGGAAGAGAAGATAAAGAGACAATAAAGACCGGTTCTGCTGCTGCTTTCACAGGCGGATTTACGGGGATCTGTTCTATGCCGAACACTGATCCTGTTTGTGATAATATAGAGGTGGTAAAATATATAAAAGACAAAGCAAAAAACCTTCCTGTTGAAGTTTTTCCCATAGGTGCAGTATCTAAAGGATTAAAGGGAGAAGAAATCGCGGAATTTGGCGATATGGTAGAAGGCGGAATTGTTGGGGTAAGTGATGATGGCAACTCTGTAGATAGTGCAGAATTAATGAGACGTGCACTGGAATATTCAAAAATGTTTGATATCCCGGTTATTGTTCATGAAGAAGACAGCAGATTATCAGGTGCCGGGGTAATGAATGAAGGCTTTTATTCTACTAAGTTAGGTCTGCCGGGAATTCCGGATATTTCTGAAACGGCTATGATAATGAGAGATATTGAAATTTTGAAATATTCGGGAGGGAAACTTCATATTGCACATCTATCTGTAAAAGATGGTGTAAAATTGATAAAGGATGCAAAGGATTTGGGATTGAAAATTACAGCTGAAGTGACACCTCATCATTTGACATTAACTGAAAAGGAAATTGAAAAATATGATCCGAATTTCAAGATGAAACCCCCGCTAAGGTCTGAAAAAGACGTGCAGGAATTAAAAAAGGGAGTTATAGACGGGACTATTGATGCATTTGCAACGGATCATGCTCCACATACTTATGATGAAAAAGAGGAAGAGTTTGACAAGTCACCATGTGGGATTATTGGGCTTGAAACTGCGTTCTCTATTATTCTCAGGGAGTTCTATTTTAATAAATTACTTACCATGAGTGAAATAATTGATAGAATCTCCTTAAATCCCAGGAAAATATTAAATATTCCTCTTCCCGAAATAAAAGCAGGCAGCAAAACTGAAATAACAATTGTTGATTTAAATAAAAAGTGGACTGTAAAAAAAGATGATTTTTACAGTAAATCGCAAAATTCACCTTACATCGGCACGGAGTTTAAAGCTAAAATTGTAGCTTCAATAAATAAGAACAAAATATGGAGTGATATTTAATAAATCTTGATTTTATTTATTAAAGTTCTTATATTATAAGTTTAAAAATTGGAGGGCGGATTTTTGAAGACATATACTGTAAAAGGTGATTATACTGATAGAAAATGGCTTATTATTAATGCTGAGGGACAGGTCTTAGGAAGGATGGCAAGCCGGATCGCGAGTATTTTAAGAGGCAAGCATAAACCTATTTATTCACCTTATCTGGATTTAGGCGATTTTGTAATTGTGATCAATGCTGAAAAGTTAAGGATAACCGGCAGAAAAGGAGAACAGAAGGTCTATTATCGGCATTCAGGTTACCCAGGTGGATTGAAGACTGTCACGTTAAACAAGTTGATGGAAAAAAAGCCTGAAAGGATTCTTGAAAAAGCTGTTAAAGGTATGCTCCCTCATAACAAACTTGGTAGACAAATGTACAGAAAATTGAAGGTTTATAAGGGCAGCGAACATCCTCATCAAGCTCAAAAACCTGAGAAACTTGAGCTTAAAAAGTAATTTGGAGATAAAATTTAAATGGATGAATTTAGAGCACTTGGAAGAAGAAAGACATCTGTAGCCCGGGTTATTTTAAGACCTGGAAAAGGTGTTTATAAGGTAAATAAAAGAGATTTGAACGTTTATTTTCCTTTTGAGACAATACAGATACTAATTAATAAACCATTCAAAGTAACAGAAACTGAGAATAAATTTGATGTTTTTGTAAATGTCCGAGGAGGCGGAATATCCGGTCAAGCCGGTGCCATTCAGCTCGGTATTGCAAGAGCATTGTTAAAATATGAAGAAAAATTGAAAGATGAATTGAAAGCGTATAAACTGCTGACCAGAGATCCGAGAATGGTGGAGCGGAAGAAATACGGTCAGAAGAAAGCAAGAAAAAGATTTCAATTTTCCAAACGTTAGTTTTATAATATCAGGGAGAATTTATGCCAAGAGTGTCAATTCAGGATTTATTATCGGCTGGAACTCATTTCGGTCACCTTAAGAGAAAATGGAATCCTAAAATGAAACCTTACATTTTCATGGAAAGGAATAGTATTTATATAATAGATCTTAAGAAAACCCAGAAAGCTGTTGATGAAGCATGTGAAGCATTGTCTGAAGTTACAAAAAATAGCGAAAAAGTGGTATTCGTCGGTACAAAAAAGCAGGCTAAGGATGTAGTTAGGCGCGAAGCTGAAAGGTCAGGAATGTATTATGTTAATGAAAGATGGCTTGGCGGGACCCTCACAAATTTTGTTACTATTAGAAAAAGTGTGAAACACCTGAAAAATCTTGAGAAAAAAGAAGTGGATGGTACTTATGACCAGATCACCAAAAAAGAAATATTATCAATTGAAAAGAAGAAAGAAAAATTACTCAAGGTTTTAAGCGGTGTAACTGAAATGAATAAGCTTCCCGGGGCAGTCTTCGTAGTTGATACAAAAAAAGAATCCATTGCCATCAAGGAAGCGAGAAAACTTAATATTCCGATATTCGGAATTGTAGACACGAATTCAGATCCCGATGATATAGACTTTCCTATACCTGGGAATGATGATGCATATAAATCAATAGAATTAATTACAAGTGCTTTGGCGGACTCTATCCTTGAAGGAAGCCATGAAGCACAGATCGAAGAAGATGAAGAAGTTGTCAAAGTGCAGGCGACTGAACAATAAGGAGATAATTAATGGAAATAACGGCCTCATTGGTAAAAGAATTAAGAGAGAAAACCGGTACCGGTATGATGGACTGCAAGAAAGCTCTTCAGGAAAATAACGGAGAGATTGAGAAAGCGGTTGAATATTTGCGTAAAAAAGGTATCGCAACAGCGCAGAAAAGAGCGGATAAAGCTACCAATGAAGGTGTTATTGAAGCTTATATTCACCCGGGCAGCAAACTGGGTGTTCTCGTTGAAATAAATTGTGAGACTGATTTCGTCGCTAAGACCGATGATTTTAAATCCTTTGCCAGGGACATTGCAATGCACATTGCTGCATCCAGCCCTCTGGCAGTTGATAAAGATGACCTGGATAAAGATTTTATTGAAAAAGAAATGGATATATATAAGAGCCAGGCAGAAAACCTTAACAAACCAGCAAATATTGTTGAAAAAATTGCACAGGGTAAGCTCGACAAGCGCTTGAGCGAAATCTGCCTTTTGACCCAGCCTTTTGTTAAGATTCCTGATAAAACCGTTAAGGATCACCTTATGGATTTAGTCGCCAAACTGGGCGAAAATGTGACTATTAGAAAATTCGTTCGTTTTCGAATAGGAGAGTAATTTTGCATAAGACCTCTTATAAGAGAGTTTTATTAAAAATTAGTGGTGAATCTTTACAGGGTGATCAGGGATACGGAATTGACCCCGATGTTATCAATTATTTCGCAAAAGAAATAAAATCAATAAAAGAGTTAAATGTTGATGTAGCTGTTGTTATTGGCGGCGGTAACATTTTCAGAGGTGTTTCCAGGTTATCCGGCGGTTTGATTTTGGACCGTGTTGTAGGTGATAATATGGGCATGCTGGCAACGGTTATAAATTCGCTCGCTTTGCAGGATGTTCTCGAAAAAAATGGAGTTTTTACCCGTGTTCTTTCAGCTATTAATATTTCTGAACTTGCAGAACCATTTATCAGAAGGAGAGCTACAAGGCATCTTGAAAAGGGAAGAGTTGTAATTTTTGCAGCAGGAACAGGCAATCCTTTTTTTACAACCGATACTGCCGCTGCCTTAAGGGCAGCCGAGATCGATGCCGAAGTCATCCTCAAAGGCACAAAAGTTGACGGTGTTTTTGATGCAGATCCTATTGATAATAAGGATGCTTTTAAATTTGAAGAGATCAGCTACCTGGATATTGTTAAAAAAAGACTCAAGGTTATGGACAGCACTGCTGTTACTATGTGTATGGAAAATAAATTACCTATTATTGTTTTTAATATAAATAAAAAAGGGAATCTTAAAAAAATAATATTAGGCGAGAAGATCGGAACCAAGGTCAGGGGGTCAAAATGATCGATGAAATTATTGATGATGCTGCTAAAAGGATGGACGGGGCAAATGTTAATTTACAAGCCGAACTGTCTAAGATCCGCACTGGGAAAGCTTCCCCTGCCCTGATTGAAAATATTAAAGTTGATTATTACGGCACACCAACCCCTTTAAAACAGCTTGCAGGAATTTCCACTCCGGAGTACAGGCTTCTTGTCGTCCAGCCGTGGGACAAAACTGCAATGAAGGAAATTGAAAAAGCTATAATTTCTGCAGACCTTGGACTAAATCCGAATAACGACGGGAATTTTATACGTATTCCCATTCCTACTCTCACTGAAGAAAGACGAATAGATCTAAGCAAACTTGTTCACCGCTATGGAGAAGATTCTAAAATTGCCATCCGCAATATCCGAAGAGATGCAAATGATGACATCAAATCACTGGAAAAGGAAAAGGAAATCTCCGAGGATCAATCCCATATATCTTTAAAAGAGATACAGGAACTCACAGATGAGAAAATAAAAGTCGTTGATGAGATCGTTGCCGCAAAAGAAAAAGAGATAATGGAAGTCTGAGTAAATCCCAAATCCAAATTTCAAAATCCAAAATCACAAATATTCCTGATTAATGATAATATCAGATTAAATTAAGGCACTAAGATTATATAATCATGTGTTTTAAAAAAACTTACTCCTGCAAAGGTGTCAAAAATTGACCACTTTGTGGAATAACACCGTAGAATGAAAATAATTTCGGTTAATGAAAAAAAAAGAGGACATTGCGCGATGTCCTCTTTTATATATTTTTGAAGACTAAATATTATGTGACCATTTTCTTTTCATACACAAACTTTTAGTAATCAACTCCTCCGGTCACATACACAATTTCTCCTGTTTC
>JBHPGK010000182.1:0-7597 GCA_042570605.1 Candidatus Zhuqueibacterota bacterium | reverse complement strand
CGCCCGAGGCGGATCTACCTCTGGTAGACAATTTATTGTTGTTTTTTCTTTTGTAGCTTATTATATAATAAAGAATTAAGTTCAAAATACATGTTTTTTACCGGACAGTAGAGAATATAAGCTGATTTTGAAAAAAATAATTGAATTGTCAAAATTTTAAATATATGGATTCCTGCCTTCGCAGGAATGACGATTTCTATTTCTTTGTTTTTATTCATGTTGTGTCATTTTCGTGAATACCACGCCAGAGGCGGAAACGCGGGAATCCGGTTTAAAGATATATTCAAAATATATTGTCGTTTTTTTACAGTCAGGTACTAAAAAATATGCAGAAAGAAAAAAACAAAAATAATTTTACAAGGAGGGATTTTATCCGGACATCCGCAGCGGCGGCAGCCGGATTAACTTTTTGTTCGCCCTCTTTAGAATTATCCGGAAACGGAATAGAGAAGAAAAGCAAAAAACCTCATATTATATTTATAATGACCGACCAGCACAGGGCAGATGCACTTGGATGTGCAGGGAATTCGTCTATATTAACTCCGAATATCGATTCTATTGCATATGGCGGTGTCCGGTTCAAGAACGGATTCACGGCTGTACCAAGCTGTACACCTGCCCGGGCAGGACTGCTGACAGGTCTGTCTCCCTGGAATCACGGTATGCTGGGGTACGGCAGGGTTGCCGACAAATATAAATATGAGATGCCGGAAATGCTGAAAAACGCAGGTTATTATACATTCGGTATCGGCAAAATGCACTTTTATCCTCAAAAAGCACTACATGGTTTTCACGGAACACTGGTTGATTCAAGCGGGAGAGTCGAAACCGAGGGATATGTAAGTGACTACAGGAAATGGTTCAAAGAAAAAGCTCCGGAACTTAATCCTGATGCAACCGGTATCGGATGGAATGAGCACAGGGCTGGGATATACGTCAATCCTGAAGAACTGCATCCTACATACTGGAACGGACAGGCAGCCGTTGATTTCATTAATAAATATGATATGGAAAAACCTTTATTCCTGAAAGTGTCATTTGCCAGGCCTCACAGCCCTTATGATCCGCCAAAACGATACCTGGATATGTATAAGGACGGAAAAATCCCTGAACCAGTCGTTGGAGACTGGGCAAAAGAGTTTGCTGATTTCCCAAAAACAAAAAATGCCGCTTTTGGCGATTTCGGGAAAGAACATGCAATTAACTCGCGAAGACATTATTATGCAAATATTACATTTATCGATGACCAGGTCGGGAAAATCATCGATGCATTGAAAAGAAAAGGAATGTATGAAAATTCGCTGATCACGTTTACCGCAGACCACGGTGATATGCTCGGAGACCATTTTCACTGGCGTAAAACTTATGCTTACCGGGGTTCAGCTAATATCCCGTACCTTATGAAATTGCCCGTGTGGATGGATTCCGTTGTTAAGAGAGGTTCACAACTTGACTATCCTGTTGAGCTGCGGGATTTTCTGCCGACATTTCTGGATGTTTGCGGTGAAAATGTTCCTGCCGGTATGGACGGAAAATCCCTGCTTAAACTTATCCGTGAGAAAAATCCCGAATGGAGGGAATATATTGACCTTGAGCATGCTACATGTTACCGTAAAGAAAATTACTGGGCAGCTTTAACCGATGGGAAAATTAAGTACATTTTTTGCTTTTATACAGGTTCTGAACAATTGTTCAATCTAAAAAATGATCCTGATGAACTCCATGATCTTGTATCCGACAGAAAATACAGTAATATTTTGAAACTGTGGAGAGAAAGAATGGTAAACCACCTGTTAGAACGGGGCGAAGGTTTTGTCAGGAATGGTAAATTACAGGTCAGAAAGGAAACATTGCTTTACAGTCCCAATTATCCGAAGGGATAATTTTGTTTAATAATTTCCGGGATTAGGCAGCAGTTACCGATAAAACTGAAAAATAACAAAATGTAATGTCTTGTTTTAATATAACTTAGATCGGATCATTAAAAATAGTAATTGATTTTGAAAGTGTAATGTGCTCAGGACTGTCATTCTGTCCCGAATGTTCGGGATCTGAATCTCCTCTTCAAATTGGGAGATCCTGAAACAAGTTCAGGATGACATTTTCGGAGTTAAGCCACAAGCACCTACGCAGGAATGACACTTTTATGATTTTTTACACTTATCAACAGAATCAGTTATGAGGGTGAATATTGGCTGTTGAAAATAATTTGCATAACAAAGGGGATATTTTTTATCTGACAATAATCTGTTTGTCATCGTCTCTGGGCGGTTTTCTGTTCGGTTTTGATACGGCAGTAGCTTCCGGAACAATCGGTTTTCTAAGAGAACAGTTCCATCTGAATCCTGCAATGGAAGGCTGGATAATGAGCGCAGCTCTTTACGGGAGTGTAATTGGAGCGGCGTTTGCGGGAGTTTTAAGTGATCGGTTCGGAAGACGAAGGATTCTTATTTTATCTGCTTTCCTCTTTATGGTTTCTGCCGTTGGATGTACACTTCCTGAAACAACAAAATTACTGATCTTTGCCCGTCTGATTGGCGGTGTGGGTGTAGGGATCGCCGCAATGGTTGCCCCGATTTTTGTATCAGAGATCTCACCACCGCATTTGAGAGGCAGAATGGTCTCATTATACCAGTTTGCCATTACTTTTGGTATCCTTTCATCTTATCTTTCAAATACTTTATTGTTATCGCTGTCCCAACATTATTCAGGTGCCGGCGATGGTTTTATTCAAATTGTATTTGTGCATGAGGTCTGGAGAGGCATGTTCGGATCGGAAATTATTCCTGCAGCGCTTTTCCTTGTTTTATTGATGATAGTGCCTGAAAGCCCGCGGTGGCTGACAAAAATGGGCAGAGAAAAGGACGCCGAGATGATTTTAAAGCGTGTTCTTGGTGAGGCGGAAATGCAGAAAGAAATGATTGAAATTCGTGATATGACATCTCAAAAAAAAGGCTCGGTATTTGAACTTCTGCAGCCAGGGCTCCGAACTGCGCTTTTGATCGGGATAATGCTGCCGGTATTTAACCAGCTAACCGGTATCACAACGGTTATGTATTATGCCCCCACTATATTTGAAAGAGCTGGATTTCAGTCTGCATCTGCCTTTGGAAGTGCGGCTGTTATTGGATTTGTAAATATGATCTTTACAATAGTAGCGATATGGAAAATAGACCATTTTGGGCGGAAACCGCTCCTTCTTGTTGGTTTTGGAGCACTTATTATTGCACTTGGCGGGATCGGGTGGGTATTCAGCCGGCAGACTGGGATTGAAAGCAGTACAATTCTTATGGTATTATTCATTTTTTACATTATGTTTTTTGCTGCCTCATTAGGTCCGGGAGTCTGGGTGGTGCCTTCGGAAATTTATCCTACTCATATCAGGGGAAGAGGGATGTCTATCTCAACATTGACTCTTTTTGCAGGATCTTCTATAGTAACCCAAACTTTTCCTTTACTCAGGGAAGGGATCGGAATGGGTAACACGTTTTACATTTACGGGATTATGATGATACCGGCACTTTTATTTACATGGCGTGTCATCCCGGAAACTAAAGGTAAAACTTTAGAAGAAATACAGAAATACTGGCTGTCTCGAAAAAGGACTTAGAGTTTAACTTAAGGAACAAAAATATGTCGATATTAGACTGTAGAAGATGTTCTTTAATTGTTTTTCTTGTTGTAATAATTTCAGGTTTGATCAATTCAAACGCTCAATATAAGGACGAATTTGAAATGCAGGACAATATACATAAAATTACAAGGCTTTTTCTTCAGTGGGCTGAATCCACAGGATGGCTTAATGGGTACTCGGAGAAAATTGAAGGTACAGATTTTGATTATCATTCATGTGTCCCTTCGGTAAAGCAGTCATTGATCTCCAGAGCCACCAATGGGAAAATGAAAGCTGTATGGGAATCTGAAACGGTCCCTGAAGATTACAAAAACGATTTTGTTACTTTTGTATGGATCGCCGGATTAGGCGTAAATCTTGGTGATAAAAAGTTTGATTTATTTATTAATGATAAATACAATCTCTCATTTCGAACTGCAAATGAATTCAAATGGACTGTAACTGGGAATTCCGGTACTGAACTGCAGTTTGAAGCCGTGCAGGTTGATGCTGCGGAAGATCTGTTCGGTTTTATGTTTCTCAAAATCCCTTTAAATATTGTTAAACCAGGTGAGCCGGTTAAGATATGCGTTACTGGTGAAGAAGCCGGAAGTTCTGCCTGGTTTATGGTTTTCAAACATGCTAAAATTATAGAGGATATCCGGCGGTTGGCGAAGAGAGGATTCTGGTATCGCATGTTTTGGAAAAATAACGGTTTTGAACTAAATATTGAAGCTCCTTTAACCTGGTCGGGAAAATCAATTCATATTAAAGACAGCGGTGAACTTGAACTGGAATCGGTTTTAAAGACTGTTGGGGATTCATGTAAATCTGTATTTACAGTAAAAAAGAATTTTCAAGAAAAAATTAAATTTCCGCTGGAAATTATGTTTGACGGGAAAGTTATTGACAGGCTGGAAAAATTAAGTGGAGAATGGACCGAGAATGAAATTTATGATAATGGATATACAGTCTTTCATCAAAAGACGATTCAAAACAAAAATCATATTTTACAGAGCAGTAAAAGTGATTTTATTAACATTTC
Organism: Candidatus Zhuqueibacterota bacterium; assembly: GCA_042570605.1. Taxonomy (GTDB): domain Bacteria; phylum SM23-31; class SM23-31; order JBHPGK01; family JBHPGK01; genus JBHPGK01. Next base: position 2,939 of record JBHPGK010000182.1, on the reverse strand, counting down.
CGAAAATATCAAAAGCCTGACCGAATCGTATTTTAAAGAAGGCAATATTCATATTATTACTTCCAGTCACCAGGATATTGCCTGGATGGACAGCCCTGAAAACTGCATTTTAGACCGCGATAGAATTGTTATAACACCTGCGTTGGAATTATTGAGGAAAAATCCCGATTTTTTTTATTCAGTTGAACAGACCCTGATGCTGAAAGAATATCTCCAGCGGCATCCTGAAAGAAAATCAGAAATCCAGAAATACACAAGTGAAGGCAGACTGGAGTGGGGAGCAACCTATAATCAGCCTTATGAAGGAATGTATTCAGGTGAAAGTCTGATACGGCAGCTTTATTTTGGGCGCAAATGGCTGAAAAAAACACTGCCGGGCTGTGATACACGTACTGCATGGAATATAGATGTTCCCGGACGGACTCTTCAAATGCCCCAGATATTGAAAAAAAGCGGGGTAGACTATTTGATGATAAGCCGTCATGAAAAGGGGCTTTTTTACTGGCAGAGTCCCGACGGGACACGGATTGGTGTTTTTTCACCGGGGCATTATCATCATGCCAGCCAGTTTTTAAGAGAAAGCACTTTTGGCGCTGTAAGTGAGGCTCCGAAAATGATAAAAGAATGGGAACCGTTTTACAGGAGCAGCGGTATCCCTCCGGAAATACCTGTCATTTTTTCAAGTGATATGAGCTCTCCAAAAGATTTTTTTCAATTATTGAATACATGGAATAACTTCCGGATCCGGTCTGCCGGCAGTGAAAAAAGGATTTCTTTCAAACTTCCGGAATTTAAATATAATACTGCTGAAAAAGTTATGGACATGATCTTCAAAGAAAATGCTTCTCTGCCGGTAATTACGGGAGAACGGCCGAATGTATGGCTCTATATTCATGGTCCCAGCCATCATTGGGCAATAACAGCTTCCCGTGAGGCATCGGGATTGTTAACTGCTGCAGAGAAATTTTCGACAATTAATTGCCTGCTTGAAAATGATTTTACACTTTACCCGTCTGAACAATTATCTACAGCATGGGAATCCCATATTTATCCTGATCACGGCTGGGGAGGTAAAAATGGACATATTACAGACCAATTGTTTCTTCAAAAGGAGGAATTTGCCCGGAATGAAGGGCAGCGTCTGCTGAATCTTGCTTTAAAAAATATTACCGGTAAAGTAAAATCTTCTCAAAAGAAAGGTATTCCGGTAGTGGTTTTTAACAGTATGTCATGGAAAAGAGATGATCCTGTTACCGTTAAATTATCTTATGAGAATGACAGTATCTTTGATATTCAGGTAAACGATCCTAAAGGTAACGCGATCCCATCGGAATTGTCAAACACGGTTAAATATGACAACGGCAGTATAAAAACAGCAGAATTGAGTTTTATTGCGCAGGATGTTGCTTCAATTGGCTATAAGACGTTTTATATAAAAGAATTGAATAAACCTGCGCCAAAAGAAAAACCTGAAAAAACCGGTAAGGTAAAAAATTTCGAGAATGATTTCTATATAATTACTTTTACTGAGGGAGGAATAAAACAGATATTCGATAAACAGCTTAATGTAGACCTGTTTCAAACTGAAAAGTTCCTTGCGGGAGAACTTTTTACGATGCAGTCAGAAGGAAACGGGGCAGGGGAATTTGCAGAGGTACAGCAGCCAACTATGGAGGAATTTGATAAGATCAGTAATTATAAACCAGTCTGGGAAAAGATAAGTGACGGACCGGTCAGGACTGTTTTTGAGTTAAAACAGAAATTGAAACACTGCGATTATATCCAGACTGTTACTGTTTACAAAAAAATTAAACGGATAGATATCGATGCAGATATAAAAAACTGGGACGGAACCAGGTATAGGGAATTCAGGCTTGCATTCCCTATAAATGTAAATAAAACAAATCAAAAAGTGACATATGAGGTGCCTTTCGGAAAGGTGACCGTAGGAGAAGATGAAATACCTGGAGCAGCAGGGGAAAGGTATATTCAGCATGCTTCGGATGTCCGTCCCCGTGAAGTCCAGGACTGGATAAGTGTTTCGGGCAGTAAGTTCGGATTTACAATGAGCTCAAGTGTTGCAGTATACGACTACGTCGATCCAACAGAAAACTGTGTAAATTACCCGGTTATCCAGCCAATTCTTCTAACATCCAGAAGGAGTTGTCATGGGGAAGGGAACTGGTACCTGCAGGAAGGTGACCATCATTTCAGCTTTTCTATATTTTCACATCGTCCCGGCTGGCAGAACGGTTATTTTCAGGCAAAACAAAGCAATAATCCGCTTTTACCTGTAGTTAAAAATGTATCTTCAAATGATGCTACTCTCCCGGAAAATTTTAGTTTTTTCTCAGTTTCAGAAAAAAATGTACTGGTCAGCACAGTAAAGAAATGCGAAGAAAAAAATGCCGTTGTTGTAAGATTATATGAGATGGAAGGAAAAGAAACCGAGGTGGATTTAAACCTGCATGCTCCTTTTAAAAGAATAGAAAAAGTAAATCTGATCGAAGAGGAGGGTAAACAAATAAAAACCGAAACAAAAGGGATTCATTTTAATATAGATCATAATTCAATAGAAACATTTAAGATTTTTTATAAATAAAACAACACTATTATAGTTCTTTGAGATTCACTTTGAGTCTTATTGGTAAAAAAGAGAGAGAAATATAACCACGAAGACACGAGGGATGGAAAATCCAAATGACAAAATCCAAATTACAAATGACAAGAGGAAATAACAATTCTGCTGAGCGGGACAAATGACAAATGAGGAAAATAGCTCACTGAGGTGTCATTCCCGAGTAAGTGCATGTGGCTCAACTCATTTTTTATAAAAGATGTCATTGCGAGCGAAGCGAAGCAATCTCCTACCACTAAAACAAATCCAAAAATCGGCAGATTACGACGCTTCGCTCGTAATGACATCTCTGTGGTAGGTT
>JBHPGK010000181.1:0-7615 GCA_042570605.1 Candidatus Zhuqueibacterota bacterium | reverse complement strand
TGGATATTGACGGTAATATTTTAGATGAATTGGAAGAAAGCAAGCGTGACTGGTTTTATGAAAACTTTGTTTTAAGGGGCTCAAATTATGACCAATGGGATGTAAAGCTGAAGAATGCTTATCCTGACGCTGATGTTTTAAATGAATACTCAACTGTTATTTTGACCGGAGGCAATAGTGGGAACAGTATGGGAGAGAAGATCGGGTATAAATACGACTATTATTTAACCGGATATTTTCAGGATCCTATGACGATTTCAGACCCGGATGTGATCAATGATTTAAAGGAGATCAGACAATTGACAGATTGGCTTGATACCGGGGGCAGATTATGGGTGATAGATAATAGAATAATTGAAGAATTTGATTTTAACAGGAATGAACCGGGTCATACTTATTCTGTAGTAATTATAGATTCGACTTCATCACCGCCTCAGACCACCAGGATTCCCGGGTTTTTTGAAAAATATTTTTATATAAAACCTTCCATCGAATTTTATAAAGTCATTAAACAGGATAATGTCTATACATACCAAAAAACTATATATACTCCCGGTGAACTATATAGTAAAAATATTCTTTCATATAATGAATCGAAATTTTCCCAGATATATTTTGATACTGCCAGAGCTGTTGAGAAGAGTATTCCCGGGATAAATTATTTACAGCTTATTCCGGGTTCCGAACCTTTATACTATATGGATATTCAGGTCGGCAGGCATGATTATACTAAAAAGATATGTTCAGCTTTATGTCCTCAGGATTTCCCACGAAGAATTCTTACAACTTTCCCTTTATATCCTTTCCGGTGCAACGATGTTAGGCAGATGACTTTAAAAATATTGACCGAACAATTCGGAGAAATTTTTGACGACAATCCGGCTCCTGCTTCACCTTATGATCTAAAAATAATATCCTGGGATAACTCAAGTACAAGACTTTTATGGAAAACCAATGAAATGCTGGAAGGATTTAATATTTACAGAAGAACTTCCGAAGATACTGTATTTGTAAAAATTAATACGAACTTACTTACTGAACCCTGTTTTGAGGATAAATTCATAACTGATGGGACAAAATATTATTACGCGGTGACAAATGTTGATTATTTGAGTATAGAAAGTGATTTTTCAATACAGGTCACAGATATCGCTGGAAGACCGCATAAAGCTACGGGCTTTGTTTTAGAACCTTCCGACAGCAAGATAAAAGTATATTGGAACAGTAGTAAGGATACAGATGTTTTGGGGTATAATTTATATAAAAAATTAACCAGTGACAAAAATTTTATGAAGGTCAATCCGTCTTTAATTACCGATACTCTTTATATTGATAGTGACGTTATCAATTATACTAATTATACGTATTATGTTACTGTAGCAGACAGTTTTTCAGAGTCTTATCCTTCAACTGTAAAAACAGATTTTCCGAAGGTTTCAGGGAGAAATATACTGGTTATTAATGAGATTGATTATGATGCCTGTCCCGGGGAATTTGAACAAAGTTATGGATCAAAGGTTTTTACCGGAGGCTATGATTATGACGTGTGGAATATAAGCGAAAAGACATTAATAGAAAATTTCCCGGAAGATGTTGAAGTCAGAGGGGAGGGAATTTTTACTTTTGATGTTTTACGTGAATATAATACAATCGTTTGGGTGGATAATATCATTGAGAATGATGATTCACATTGGGAAAATACCCTTTCTACAATTATACAGTGTATTAAAAACGATCAAAATTTATTAATATTATCGCCATTCCTCGGAAGTTTCTTAACTGATTCATCTTTTACACATGATGTTTGTGGTCTGCCGGATATTTATTTCATATATGATCATTATATTCGAGAACTTTATCCTGTCGTTAAGGGATTACAACCAATATATAGTGATGGGACATATCTAAATGTTATTTATTCTTTGCCAATATCTACAAGAGTAGAGCCGATTTTTAAATTTGGTGAATTTTCCAACTACCCGGCGGGTTTCAGAAGCCGGTTAAATCATTCACAGCAATGGCAGATTGCTGCAATAGTAATACGTTTTACTGATTTTGATATGGATGCACTAAAAGCTAATATTGAAATTATCCTCCATAGATGGTTTAATTTAACTGTTGGTATAAAAGAAGAAGAAAAGAATATTCCTAAAGGATATATTCTTAGTCAAAATTATCCCAATCCATTCAATAATTCAACAATAATAAAATATGGGATCCCTGAGCCCGGAGCAGTGAAGCTTGAGATATACAACACGCTTGGACAAAAAGTCAGGACACTTTTAAATAGCTGGAAACAGGCAGGATATCATAGTACAATATGGGACGGCAGGAACGATTCGGGTTTTATTGTCAGTTCAGGTGTGTATTTATATGTAATTAATACTAACACTTTTTTTGAAGCTAAAAAGATGATATTATTAAGATAATCACTTTGCGGGTGAAACCAGTAGTGTCCGGTGAAACATATAGGATTTAAGATTAACTTGCTTTTATTTAACAAGTTAAAGGATATAAAACATTTTTAAATTGTCTACCAGAGGTAGATCCGCCTCGGGCGGAAATAATGAGATTCTTCACTTCACTACCTTACGTTCCCACGCCTACGGCGGGACCACCGCTAAACGGGACAGGCTGGCAGAATGACGTTGTTGGACTGGGCTTACACGTCATTCTGAGTGCAGCGAAGAATCTCAATATTAATTTTAACCGGACAGTTATGGGGAGAAACATACTAATAGCATAATAACTCAATGATAAATACTTTGTGGCAGCAGATTGCGACGGTCGCTGTGCTCCCTCGCAATGACACATTCGCTTTTGAACAAGGGGTCATGACCCCTTGTTCCTCAATTCGGCGAATCCCGCACTCATCTGCCGCCGAAGGTGTTCTTTCACCTTCGGCTAAAGGAGTACTATGTTGGTCAATAGATTATGATTGTTTATTCTTCATCTCCGCGAATCCCGAACTGAGCTGCATTATGTTTTCCTGGTTGATGAGGTCGCCTTCGAGGAAACCGGTGATTTTGTTCTCGAACATTACCGCGACACGGTGCGAAAGCCGGATGATCTCCTCCATTTCTGATGAGACGAGGATTATAGCAATGCCGTCGGCTGCCATCTGGTTTATCAGGTTGTAAATCTCGGATTTTGCGCCTACGTCTATACCGCGTGTGGGTTCATCGAGTATCAATATTTTGGGTGAGAGCGACAGCCACTTGGAAAGCACCACCTTCTGCTGGTTACCCCCGCTAAGATTGGCAGTCACAGTGTTCAGGGATGGTGTTTTTATCTTTAGTTTGTCTATGAATTTTGATGCAATATTTTTTTCGTACTTGAAATTTATCAAATTGAACTTAGAATTCTCCTTTAAACCAGGAAGTGAGATGTTTTCCTTAACCGTAAAATTGTGAATAATTCCCTGGAGTTTCCTGTCCTCCGGTACAAATCCAATACCTGCTTTTATGGCATTTTCCGGTGACCTGATATCAACATCACTCCCGTTAATTTTTATAATACCAGATTCCCTTTTATCGATCCCGAAAACAGCCCGCATGAGTTCCGTTCTGCCCGAACCTACAAGCCCGAAAAATCCTAAAATCTCTCCTTTTTTCAAATGGAAACTTGCCGGAGCGGAAGTTACATTCAATTTAAGATCGGTGACCTGAAGAGCAGTCTCCTCCAATGTACCTTTATGAACACCGAACATCTCATCGATCTTCCTGCCTATCATCATTTTTATCAGTTTATCTACCGATACATTTTTGTTTTCTGTTTCACCTACCTTAACTCCATCCCGAAGTGCGATTATCCTGTCTGATATCTCAAGGACTTCCTCCATCCTATGAGAAATGTAAATTATTGAAATACCGTTTTCCCTTAGATTTTTAATGATGTCAAAAAGCACCCTGATCTCTTTCTTTGTCAAGGAAGAAGTGGGCTCGTCCATGATAATAAGTTTTGACCTCATGGAGAGGGCTTTTGCAATCTCCACCATCTGCTGCTGTGCAATAGGTATATCCCTGTTAAGTACTTTTGGAGAAACGTTCAGTCCGACTTCACCGAGTATTTTTTCCGCATCGTCATAAAGGCGTTTATAATCGATCACGAAACCCAGTTTTCGTGGTTCTCTGCCAAGGAAAATATTGCCTGCAATATCTATATGAGGGACGAGGTTCAGTTCCTGGTGGATCATGTTTATTCCAATACTCTGGGAGAAGGATACATCCGGGACAGATATCTTTTCGTCTTCGAAGAATATTTCTCCGTCATCAGGCTGATAAACACCTGTAATTATTTTGGCGAGTGTACTTTTCCCGGCGCCGTTCTCTCCTATAATGGAGAGGACTTCTCCTTCATTAATATCGAAGTCCACATTGTCCAATGCCACCACACCGGGAAACCGTTTTGTTATCCCTTTTAATTCAATCAGGCTCATATAACATGAATATAACATCATACAGTTTAAATTTCAATATTTAATAGTACAGAAAGCTGCTTATTTTTGAAATAAATACCTTTTGACCAATTATTATCATGAGAAATAGGAGGTTTTTGAAAATGAATGTATTTATTAAAAGAAAGGCTAAAGCCTTGCCCTGCATTTATAAACGTTGTTTGTGTTGTGTAGGGCAAACCTTCAGGTTTGCTTAAAAAAAGTTAAAAATGAAATAATTGGAAACATTGTTGTTTACAATGTCAAAAAGACCTTGAAAATTATGTAATATAAGTATAACTTAGAGGGGATTTTTGTTTCCAACTTTTAATTGTTATGAAAGAAATTATCGACATTCTGGAGGTAATTTTTGTAATTGCTCTCTTTGCGGGCAGTATGTTATATATGCTGTATAAACTTAAAAGGCGGTTTGTTGACAAAAAACAGTTTAAAATGGGTACACAGTTTACAAGCGAAAATCTTTTAATGCAGTTTCAGAATGAAGAAAAGAAAAAAGCAATTGAACATGTTGTTTATATGAGGGATGAAGAAGAGGCAGAAAATGAAGATGGTGAAGACAAAAGCAGGCTTGGTAGTAAACTACAGGATGGAGAAAAAGAATGAGCGCTATTCCAAGGGGTAAAAGACTTATATCACTTGATGCATTCAGAGGACTCACAATTGCAGGTATGCTTCTGGTAAATGATCCCGGCACATGGGGACATGTTTATCCGCCTCTTTTACATGCAAAATGGCACGGCTTGACCCCTACCGATCTGGTTTTTCCATTCTTCCTTTTTATAGTAGGCGTGTCGATGTCTTTTTCTTTCGCAAAAAGGCTGCAGTATGACAGTAAGGGAAAAGTTTTTGGTCATGTGCTCAGGAGGTCTGCAACCATCTTTTTCTTCGGTCTTTTCCTTGCCTGGATCTTTAAATACAATTTTTCCACTTTGCGTATCCCCGGAGTTCTTCAAAGGATAGCAATATGCTATTTTCTTGTATCTGTCATTGTATTGAATTTTGATTTAAAAGGCAGAACGATTTCCGGTGCTGTTCTACTTCTTGTTTACTGGGCTGCAGTTAAGCTGATACCTGTACCGGGATTTGGTGCAGGTGATCTGTCATTTGAGGGGAATTTATGCGGATATATAGACAGTCTGCTTCTGAAAGGGCACCTTTATAAACCGGCATTCGATCCTGAAGGACTTTTGAGTACGCTGCCTGCTGTCGTAACTGCATTGATCGGTGTTTTTGTGGGGGATTATATCAGGTCAAAGGACAATCATTATCAGATAACCACAGGTTTGTTTGTGTCGGGGACTTTATTGATGATCTCCGGGTATGTCATGTCCATATGGATGCCGATAAATAAACAGTTATGGACCAGTTCCTATGCCCTCGTAACCGCCGGAATGGGGACCTGTCTTCTGGCACTTTTCTACTGGATAATTGATATGAAAGCTTTTAAAAGCTGGGCTTTACCTTTTCTTATTTTCGGTTCAAATGCAATAGCAACTTATTTTTTGTCCGCTCTTTTTGCAAGAGTATTAATATACTGGAAGTTTGAAACAGCGGATGGCACTGCCATGGCTCTGAAAACAATAATTTACAAAAATGCGTTTGAACCAGTCGGGAGTCCGGAATTCAGCTCACTTCTTTTTGCCGTTTCTTTCGTGCTTTTGTGGGTTCTGATAATGTACCCTCTGTATAAAAAGAGGATTTATATTAAGGTCTGACCTGCTGTCCGCAGCGATTTATTGAAAACCTGATCATTTTTAAACTATTTCTTTGATATTGTTGTTTATATAATATTGCAGGATTAATAGACTTTCATTTTATGCATCATATAAACACATTGATTGTTTATGAAGAAAAATAATCTCTTGAAAAAAATCGGACTTTTTTTAAATTTATTGATTATTCCTGGAGTTATAATGAATTCAGACGCTGCCGGACAGGAAAACACACACACCAAAACAAAATCCCGGTATTTATACGGACGTTTCAAGAATCCTTACCCAGGGTATAAGAGCAGGGGACTGCTCGATCTGCTTAAATGGGGAATAGTTGACAGTATTCTCGGTAAAAAACCAAAAAAGCCAAAATCGTATGATTTTGAAGTAATTGAAAACGATGGTTCTATTTTGCGTAATAATAAAGATAAGTTTACCGTTACATGGGTAGGGCATTCAACCCTTTTAATACAGATTGACGGTTTTAATATTCTAACTGACCCGGTATGGAGCAACCGCGCTTCCCCTGTGGGATTTATGGGGCCGAAAAGACATGTTAAACCGGGAATAAATTTAAAGGATCTCCCGGATATTGATTTTGTGATAATTTCACACGACCATTATGATCATCTGGATAAACAGACAATAAAAAAACTCGGAAACAAACCTTATTATCTTGTTCCCCTCGGCACAGGAAGGTTTTTCAGGAATTTACATATAAACAGGTATGAAGAACTTGACTGGCATGACTCAGTTAAAATTAACGGTATTGAATTTATCTGTACGCCGTCCCAGCATTTTTCCGGAAGAAGACCGTTTATTGTATATGATACGCTCTGGTGCAGCTGGGTGATCAAAGGCAGAGAAAACAGTTTTTATTTTGCGGGTGATGGCGGGTATTTCCCGGGTTTTAAGGAGATCGGGGAATTCTACGGGCCTTTTGATCTGGCTTTACTTCCTATCGGATCATATAAACCGCAATGGTTTATGGGGTCGGTTCATATGAGCCCTTCCGAAGCTGTTCAGGCATTTACTGATTTAAAAGGAAAGAATTTTGTCCCCATTCACTGGGGCACTTTTGAACTGTCTGATGAACCTCTTGATGATCCGCCGGCAGTATTGAGAAAGGAGATACAGGAAAGGTCTCTTCCTGAAGAAAAATTCTGGATATTAAAGCACGGCGAAACAAAGATTGTTAACAGCAGATAAAAATAGTATATTTTAATAATGAGATTCTTCACTTCACTGCGTTACGTTCAGAATGACGCTCGCGATCCGGACTAAATCTTCATTCTGAGCGCAGCGCCGTGTCCCGATAGCTCGGGGAAGAATCTCAAAGTAAAAATTTTAAGTACTGTGCTCTTTTTTTATATTATCTTAAGCTATACAAAAATCAGTAGTGTCCGGTAAAACAGGAAGACAACAATATCTAATATCTTGTTTTAAC
>JBHPGK010000180.1:0-7649 GCA_042570605.1 Candidatus Zhuqueibacterota bacterium | reverse complement strand
TACATATGCCTTTCAAGATATGATCAATTAAACTAATAAAGATATTCTTTGTTTATAATCTTTTTGAGAAAAACTCTTCTCAAACACAATTTTATGCCAAATCCAACTCGATTGTCTACAATTTGAAAAATCTCTGTCGACTAATATTTAAATTTTATCACCCAATTAAAAAATTCGCCATTCAAGAATACCGCCTGAGAAGTCCTTCTGCAGTTTTACATTTAGCCTTAAAGCATCAGTATTGACCGGTTTGAAATTCACGGAATTGTATTTATCTTTATCCGTGTCGTATTTACCGGCATTCTCAACCGGGAGCCATTTATCCCCTTTTTTGTATTGAATACTCCACGATCCAGGTATACGGCAGCCTCCGTCCGGCCCGTCATCAAACCAGAAAACTTCAACAGATGAGACGTTTTCTGTTTTTTCGAAATCATACCGGATCCATTCTTCTGTCCCTTTGTGATCCCACCACGTAAATCGGGAAATCGATTGATCATTTGAGTTTTTCGGTTCATCCCGGTTGTTTACGGCTTCAACAATATCCCCGCTGAAACAATATGATGCACTAACCTTGCTTTTTGATGCAGCAGTCGGCGGTGCCAGAGGTTTTACATAAGATTCATCCCTTGGAAACCAGACGGTCATTTCTCCTGCGCCCCGGTGAGCCCACGAATAATAAGGGATCGCAACAAGTTCATGCATATTTTTGTCTGTTTTGCCGCTTTTTTCATTTTTATAAAATCCCGGAACACTGCCCCTTATTGTAACAATACCGTTCAGCAGGTCTTCCCTTAATTCAATTTTCAGTTCAGTATCGTCAGGTATCAAAAGATTTCTTACATTGTCTTTATTATCAACCCATTCTGCACAATATACGACCGGTCCGCGTTCTAATGAAACCTTTCCGGTATTATCCTTCACTTTTTCATTACTTATTACACGTCTGATATTCATCGGGAATTCTAAATTTACATAATCGCCTTTTTTCCACTTTCGCATCAACCGTGCAAATCCTTTCTCTATGTTTACCGGTACGGTTTTTCCGTTCACCTGCATTGTTACAGGTTCAGAATTTCCATCGAGATAGCGGTACAGGTCACCGGGAACAACCTGGTTTTGAGCCCATCCGGGAATTCTCAGAAACACAGTAAATGTTTCCTCTTTTTCAGGGTTTACATTAACTTTCACATGTCCATCCCAGGGATAATCTGTTTCCTGTGAGATTTTTATCTCATTATTGCCAAGCTTTACTGTCCCGGCATTGCGTATATACAGATTAACGTACAGATTTTTTTCTTTATGTGCATATATATAGCCCGGCAGAGACGGCAGAAAACGTACTATATTGGAGGGACAGCATGAGCAGTCGAACCACGGGCTGCGTTTGTGCCTCCCGTCTGATTCAAGAGGATTAGGATAAAAGAATTCGTCTCCACTGAAAGATATACCGGAGAGAAAACCGTTATAGAGTGTTCTCTCGAGAACATCGATATATTTTGAGTCGCCATGAAGTAAAAACAGGCGGTGATTGAAGAAAATATTCGCAATTGCCGCACATGTTTCATTATATGCAGTCAGGTTGGGAAGTTCATAATCATCACCGAATGCTTCACCTGAATGCCGTGCACCTATGCCGCCTGTAATATAAAGCTTTTTATAAACAATATTTTCCCATATTCTATCGATCGCATTTATATAATCCTTATCTCCGGATAACGCAGCAATATCCGCCATTCCGGAATACATATACCCTGCCCGTACCGCATGACCAACGGCTTCGCTCTGGTCGATAACCGGCAGGTGGTCCTGCGAATAATCTCCGTAAAGTTCACGGTTATTCGGGTGTCCCCGCTGGTCAAGAAAGAACCTGGCAAGGTTCAGGTACCTTTTATCACCGGTTACCCTGTAAAGTTTTGCCAGTCCTATTTCAATTTCCTGGTGTCCGGGCGGGTCTGTCCTTTTTCCCGGTCCAAAAATACTGTCAATAAGGTCAGCACTTTTAATTGCAACATCGAGAAAATTCTTTTTACCGGTAGCCTGGTAATGCGCAACTGCCGCCTCGTACATATGTCCGACATTGTAAAGCTCATGACTCTGAGCGATATAAGACCACCTCGATTCTCCGGCACCTTTAGACACTTTATCCGGATTGATCGTACGCATGGTATAAAGGTACCCATCATCTTTCTGTGAAGCGGCAACCTTGGATATAAGATCATCCATGTACTTATCAAGTTCAGGGTCAGGATATATCGCAAGTGAAAATGCCGCCCCTTCCATGATCTTAAATACATCCGAATCGTTATATCTCCTGCCGATATGCTCTCCCTCTTTAAGTCCGCCGGCGACTGCAAAATTGTCTATTCTGCCTGTTTCTTCACTTTTTTTAAAATCATAAGGCACTGTCACTGTACGGTTTGTTTCCAGTCTTGGCGACCAGAATCCATCAGTGATCTTAACTTCTGTGAAAGAGACAGGTCTAAAGGGATAATCATGGTCTGACCCGGATTTCTGTGTTGTGCAGAACGGCATAACTAAAACTCCTATTATCATCATTATTAAAATAAACCTCATAATAGATTCCCTTGTTAATTTTTTATCTTAACAATATCACTTTACGGAAAATTTATAAACCGTCGATTGTTTATAAGTCTCTCCCGGTTTAAGAACAGTTGTTGGAAAATCGGGTATATTGGGTGAATCCGGGAAATGCTGTGTTTCAAGGCAGAATCCAAAACGGTGTTTATAAACTTTTTCTTTTTTCCCGACATTTGTCCCATCCAGAAAATTTCCGGAATAAAACTGGATACCCGGTTCAGTAGTATAAACTTCCATGACTCTGCCTGAAGACGGTTCATAAACCTGTGCAGCGAGCGCCGGTGATCCGTCTTTATTATTCAGCACCCAGTTATGGTCATACCCCAATCCGAATTTTATCTGTTCATCATCGGCATTAATTCTCGCTCCAATAGCCGTGGGGCTGGTAAAATCCATCGGGGTTCCTTTTACGTTTTTAATTTCCCCGGTAGGGATCAATCCTTCATCAACAGGTGTAAAGTTATCGGCATTCAGCATCAATTCATGATCGAGGACATCCGTTTTACCTGCACCTGCAAGGTTAAAATATGAATGATGGGTTAGATTGACAACGGTAGCCTTATCGGTGGAAGCACGATAATCGATTTTCAACTCATTTTCATCCGTCAAAGCATAAAAAACACGAACCGAAAGGTTCCCGGGGTATCCTTCTTCTCCATCCGCGCTCAAATAATCAAAAGACAGCAGAGAATGACTGTTATCATAAATGATGTTTGCTTTCCAGACGACCTTGTCAAATCCTTTAATACCTCCATGAAGATGGTTTGCATTGTTGTTGGCAGCCAGTGTATATTCTTTCCCATCGAGAGAAAATTTACCTTTTCCGATACGGTTTCCGTATCTGCCGATCAAAGCTCCGAAATACGGGCTGTTGTTTTGAACATAGTCATCGAGTTTTTCATACCCCAGAACCACATCATCGAGTTTTCCATTTTTGTCAGGGACTTTTAAAGAAACAACGATACCGCCGTAGTTAATGATCTTGACCTCGCAGCCATTCTTGTTCACCAGCGTGTAAATATCAACCGGCTCTCCCTGGGGCGTTGTGCCAAAAGACTTTTTATAAATACCTTGTTTCAATTTTTCCTCCTTTGAACAACTTGAAATTCCAATAACTAAACATACTATTAGAATATATTTAATAAACCTGTATATACAATTCACCTCAATATCCTCCTTGTGACAAAAAAGAATAAATCTGTTAATTGATAATTTTGAAATATACCTTCATAATTCCTGAAATTCAACAAAGATTTTTAAAATTTGACTGGACATCCCCATTTTTTAATTAGAGTTGTCATTCCAATCCCGCAATGCGGAAAAAGAGATCTCCAACTACTATTATCAGGATTCAAAAAAATGGTGAGATTACGACGTCGCTGCGCTCCTCGTCCAACCGATGGCGGGATCCACCTCTGGCGGATAATGACAACTCCGAAGTGTATTTTATATTAATTTTACACAAATATTAACATGTCATTGCGAGTCCCGAGTGCTCGGGATCGCAATCTACTGCCACGATGTTTTATTATGGCGTCTCCACGAACTCACTTATCGGACAGGAGTACTCGTGAAAACAATTTTGGGAAAAATCCCCAAAATCTAAAAGCCGGTCTGAAAAAACAGACCGGCTTTTAATGAAAAAAAACATTTAATTTTTCAGCTTACTTATTCCAGGAAGGCAGGCGTCCCGGTGTCCATGGCACACCGGCTTCATCCAGCTTCTTCTCAAGTCCCTTTACATCAACATCAATTATTTTTTTTAACTCCTGATATAAAGGTGCAAATTCATCAGCAACAACTTTGAACTGCTCTCTTTGAGTTTGCGTTACATCCGATGTAGATGAGCGGTGGCTGTACATAAGTGTCCGAATCCTGCTGTTCAAAGACGGCGGCTGGGCTTCATTTCTTCTGCTTATTGTCCTGTCGCCATTAAATTTACGCTGTATTTCACTCAGGTCCTTTTCGATCTTTTTTGCCTGTTTCATCATCTCACCGGAAATACCGGGTGTATTTGATAATGCGACCTTGATAAGATTGATCTTTTCCGATAGATCCCGTGCAGCTCTTGATGTACCCTGAACAATACGGCTTAACTCAGCGACTTCCTTCTGGAACGCAAGGAGTTCTGTTTTGTCTTTTGCAGGAAGGGAGGTATTATTTAAAGGTACAACTTTAAATTCTTGCGCGCTTACCAGTTCCGTATAAACTCCTTCAACTACCTTACCCATAGAAACATTATAAGTACCCGGCGCTGCTAAAACTCCATTTCCGTCACCATATTCCCTGCTGGTTGAACCGGGAGGATTTGTTGATGGATAACGCAGATTCCAGACCAGTCTTTTAATTCCTTTTCCGGTTGACGTTTTAATCTTTCTGACTTCATTTCCTGACTCATCAGTAACCGTAAACAAAAGAAACGCTGATTCCTGCTCATCTTCAGCCCTGAATTCATCCCAGGTTGGATATTTAACCTGCTTTTTATCTTTTTCAGCTTTTTTCCATGCTTCTTTGCGCAGCTGTTTTTTGGTTTTTATTGTTTCATTAAAGTAATAAGTGAACGTTGCCCCGAATGCAGGGTTTTGAGCCGCAAAATAAGTTGCACCCTGTCCATATTTACCGCCGGACCGGATAAAAAGAAGTGCATCCTTTACCGGGAATATATGGGCATTTTTATCCAGAGTTTCTTTCTTGACATAGCGCAAAGGTGTATAATCATCAAGTATATAAAATCCTCGCCCAAATGTGGCAATTACAAGGTCGTTTTCGCGTTCCTGAATAGCGAGGTCGCGGACTGAAATTGTTGGAATTCCGGATTTTATCTGTATCCATTTCTCTCCCCCGTTTACACTAAAGAAAACGCCAAACTCAGTACCGACAAACAGCAGGTCCGGATTAACATGGTCCTGCTCAATCGTATGGACAGTTCCGTTTTCGGGAAGATTATTTGCGATCGATTTCCATGATCCGCCTTTATTTGTGCTTTTCAAAATATATGGTTTAAAATCATCTCTTTTCCTGTTGTCAAATGAGGCGAATACAACGTTCGCATCATGTTTTGATGCAAAAACATCGCTTATATATGTGAACTCAGGAATATCCGGGAATTTTTCTATTTTTTTCCAGGTATTTCCATCGTCTTCTGTAACCTGAATAAGACCGTCATCAGTTCCGACATAAACGAGGTCTTCCTGTACCTGTGACTCATCCAGAGAAACAATTGTCCCGTAAAGTGAAGTTGAAGCATTTTTTGCGACAGCTTCCGGAGGCCATATTTTACCCATTACAGGCAGTTTATTCCTGTCTATCTGCCTTGTAAGGTCTCCGCCCAGGACTTTCCACGTATTTCCATGATCTTCACTTCTGAATAGTTTATTCGCTCCAAAATATAACCGTGTATTAGAATGCGGACTTATTATTAACGGCGCATTCCAGTTCCATTTGTAAGCTTCTCCGGAAGGGGGCTGAGGCTTGATGCTCAGGCTTTCACCGCTCTTTTTATCATAGCGTACAAGACCTCCATACTGGGACTCGGCATAGACTATATCGGGATTTTTCGGGTCAACACGCGACCAGAATCCGTCGCCGCCGTTAGTAATGAACCATTCGTCATTTACAACACCGGAGGAACTGGTATTCCTTGAAGGTCCCCCCATACTGTTATTATCCTGTGTTCCGCCATAGATATAATAAAAGGGTAGTGTATTATCTACCGTTACCCTGTAGAACTGGGTAACGGGAAGATTGCATTTAAATAGCCAGTTTGCTCCGCCGTCAAAAGATTCATATATACCGCCGTCACCGCCGATTAAAATATGTTTTGTGTCTTCAGGTTCGATCCACAATGCATGGTCATCAACGTGCCTGTAACTGCCGCCAAGCGAACGCCAGGTCCTGCCGCCGTCTTCAGTTACTTGTGTACGCGTTTCAACGGAATACACTTTATCTACGTCCTGAGGATCACAGAATATTTCATTATAATACTGCGGGCTGCTTGCAATATGTGAACTCATTTTTGTCCAGGTTTCGCCCCTGTCAGTCGAGCGGTAAAAACCACCGCTCCTTTCTGCGGCTTCAATAATTGCATAGACGACATCAGGATTAACAGGAGAAATTGCCAGTCCGGGTGCTCCTTTATCTCCCCCCGGAAGACCGGTTGTTACTTTTCTCCAATTCTTACCGCCGTCTGTTGTTTTATAAATTGTTGTTTCCGGTCCGCCGTCAATCTTCGTAAACACATGTCTTCTGCGCTGATGAGAAGCAGCAATCAGGACATTGGGATCTCTCGGATCCATAACCATGTCTGAAACACCCGTGTTTTCACTTATTTCAAGAACAGCTTTCCACGTTTTGCCTCCGTCTGTTGTTTTATAAAGTCCCCGTTCACCACCTGGTCCCCAGACTGAGCCTTCTGCTGCAACATAGACAATATCGGAATTTGTGGGATCGATCAATATTTTTCCAATCTGCCTTGAAGATTTAAGACCCATATTTTTCCAGGATTTCCCACCGTCAACAGTTTTATATACTCCGTCTCCATAACCAAGTGCCCGCTGGCTGTTATTTTCACCTGTACCTGCCCAAAGAACATTAGGGTTATTAGGATCCATAACGATACAACCGATCGCATAAGCTCCGTACTTATCAAAGATCGGTTTCCATGTTGTCCCGTTATTTACTGTTTTCCAGATATTCCCCGATGCAACGGCAACATAATATTCGCTGTAATTGTTCGGGTTTACTGCAAAATCGCCTATTCTACCTGACGTAAATGCCGGTCCGATGCTTCTGAGTTTCAACCCTGAAAAAGTACTCGACGTGAATTTGTCCTTATCTTTCGATTCGTCCTTTTTCCCCTGACCGAGCGCAGCCGTTGTGAATAAACACAGTATTACTAAAATTAATGATAATCGCCTCATAAAATATCCTCCTTTATTATTTAAATTAAAAAATAGTAACCTAATGCCGCGGATCTGCACTGATATTATTTTTTTGAGTCTTTTCTATCCGTGATAATCCGTGTTTTCCGTGCAATCTGTTTTCTATAT
>JBHPGK010000179.1:0-7691 GCA_042570605.1 Candidatus Zhuqueibacterota bacterium | reverse complement strand
TTTAAGAAAATATCTAAAATTATTTCCTTCTAGTGCTGAAGCTCATAATCTGTTAGGGCACAACCTTCTAAAAACAAAACCGGTTCTTTATAGATTAAGAGCTGAATTAGAGTTTAAAAGAGCTGTTGAAAATGATCCATTAAATAGCGAGTATTTAATGGATTTAGGCAAGTATTACCTTGAAAATAATAATCCGTATAAAGCTGAAATATTATTTAATAAAGCTAATAATGTGATTCCAAAAAATCCGGAGATTCTGTATTATTTAGCTTTAACTTCTGATAGAAAAGGACTTTCTGATATTTCGGTTGAATTGGCAGAAACGATACTCCAAATTGATCCAGAAAATACAAAAGCTAAAATATTTCTTGATGTTATAAACGAGAGAAGAATTATTTTTACAAGGGCTGAAAAAGATCTTTTATTTTATGAACCAAAATTTTTGGATGAAGCTCTAAAAATAGATAAAAACAACATTGAGATTTATTATAGTTTGGGTTACAGATATTTTATTAATGAAAATTTCACAAGTTCTATTAAAACCTTTAAAAATCTAACTGAAAAAGCTCCAGATTATGATAAAGCAAAAATCTTTTTATGGCTTTCATACAAAGCTATCGGAGAAAATGAGAGAGCGATAGAGTTATTTAATCAATACCGTGAAAAACTGGGGGAAAAATATAATTTTATCTGGCAGATCACTGAAATGATGCTTCCCAAAAAAGATAGAAAGAAATATGATTCATTACCTGAAGAAAAACGGGCTGATTTTCTAAAAAGGTTTTGGAAGGCAAAAGATCCATTATTTTCATCTAATGTAAATGAAAGAGAGATCGAACATTATAAAAGAATTGCAATTGCGATAAAGGATTTTTCATCCGATGGTATTAAATGGGATAGAAGAGGGGAAATCTGGATCCGTTTTGGGAAACCTTCTTATGTTGCACGTGAAGCTATACCTCCAAGAGAAATATGGCACTATGATAAATTAAGTCTGACACTAAAATTTGTAAAATTTGGAGACAGGTATGAATTGTTTGATTATGACCGAATTGAATTAAATTATTCTCAGGTTACCGGGCTCGGAATAAGATATCATGATTACCTTGAGTATTTAATTGAAACGTCGTCTTACGGCAAATACAGAAAGCTTGCTGAAGAAACATCTGAATTTTTCGAATTTGATTATGGTGGTACTGCTTTTTCTATTCCCTATTATAAAGCTGATTTTAAGGGTGAAACGGGTAAAACTGTATCAAGATATTTTTACGGATGTCCGGAATATTACTTTTCGACTATAGATTACGATCAATTATCATTTAACACAGGATTTGTACTCATGGATGATAATTTTTATCCTGTTGTTAAGAATATTATTAATGATATCTGTATTGATTCATTAGAATCCGGGATTCTTCAAAAAGACAGTATGATTATTTTTAAAAATAATACTGCTGTTGATCCGGGTGATTATTACCTCTCTATCGAGTTGAAGGAGAATAAAACAGAAAATATAGCGATAATTAGAGATAACGTTACAATTAGAGAGTTTAGTGAAAATGAATTTGAGATCAGTGACATTATTATTGCCTATGACACTCAAAGAAATGATACTCTAAATGTACTTCAAAATAATGATTCCAACATTTATCCTCATCCCAGAAAAGAATATAATTTAAATTTTCCCCAATTAGTATTATTCGAGATATATAACTTGCAACGGGATAAAACAGAAAAAACAAGATTTGAAATAAATACAATAATATCAGATTTTTTACCAGAGAAAAAAGGATTTTCAAAATTTCTGGACAAAGTTGCAAAAATATTTGGCTGGAACAAAAGAAATATTCTTATTGAGAATTCATATATTTATGAAGGTACTGACATTAATGAAAAAATTAATTATTCTATAGATATGAAAGAATTGAATCCGGGAATATATACATTATTTATTGAAGTTCATGATGTGTACAGTGGTAAGAAAATAAAAAATCATCAGAATTTTGTGCTGTACTAAAATTGCCTGTTTGTAAATTTATTTATACTTCTTAAATAAAAAGAATACGATATATTTTAGAGATTGATTTTAAATAGACTCTAAGCTACCTCAATCTTTCTTTTAATTGTATCAACTGTCTCCTTATATTTTCTATCAAGAACCATAGTATCACAGACTGATTTTATTGCATGGATTACAGTTGCATGATCTCTTCCGCCAAAATGAAGTCCGATTGTAGTAAGAGTATTATTAGTGAGTTCCTTTGAAAGATACATAGCGGTCTGACGGGCGAGTACAGCCTCCTGTTTTCGGGTTTTTGCCCTTAAAAGGTCCTCTGAAATATTAAAATAATCTGCGACTTCCCTCTGGATAAATTCGACAGTCAGGTTCTTGTTTTCATATTTTCTTATATCTTTCAAAATGGATTTTGAGAGTTCAAGTGTAATTTCTTTTCCGGTGAAAGAAGCATAAGCCATCAGACGGATTAATGCTCCTTCTAATTCTCTGATATTTGACTGAATATTTGTAGCTATGAACAATGAAACTTCCTGAGAAAGTTCAATACCGTTTTCCTCTGCTTTACGCTGTAAAATTGCAATACGGGTTTCAAGGTCCGGCGCTTGAATGTCAACAACCAGTCCTGATTGAAACCTTGAAATCAGTCTTTCTTCCAATCCTTTTAATTCTGAGGGGGGTTTATCACAGGAGAAAACAATTTGTTTCCCTTTTTGATATAATGAGTTAAAAGTGTGAAAGAATTCCTCCTGAGTTTTTTCCTTTTCAGCAAAAAACTGAATATCGTCAACAAGTAACAGGTCGGCATTTCGGTACAGCTTCGAAAATTCAGTAGTTTTATTTGTCTGGATTGAATTAATAAAGTCAATAGTGAATTTTTCCGATGATACATAAATTATTTTTTTTGCCTTTTTTTGAGAGCAGGCATAATTTCCGATTGCCTGAATTAAATGTGTCTTACCTAATCCTACACCGCCATATACTAAAAACGGATTAAAACTTGTAGTACCCGGCGACTCGGAAATTGCTATAGAGGAAACTTTGGCAAACTGGTTGCCTGACCCTTCTACAAAATTATCAAATGTATATTTTGGATTTAACTGCAAATCATTGATTTCACCTCTTAGCGGCATTACAGATTTTGATTTTGTTAAAGGCGCATTTATGTAGTTAAATTTATTGTTCATTACTACTGAATATTGAATTTTTGCACCTTCCCCGAGGATATTGGAAATAGAACTGTTTATTAATTCACTGTAATGTGCTTCAAGGAATTCATAAAAGAATTGGCTTGGAACTTGAACAGTTAGAATATTATTTTCATATTTTATCGGCAGAATTGGTTTAAACCATGTCTTGAAACTTTGTGCAGGTATATGACTTTTTACTGCTTTTAATATATGCTCCCAATTCTTCTTGAAATCGTTGTCTTCCATATTTGTCCTTGTTTTTTGCTGTTTTTATTAACAAATATATTACGGCAAAAATAATACCTGTTTTATAAATTCTTAAAATTTCAGGAGAAAGTTTTCAACAATATTAAATTTCCTGAAAAATACGTAACTCCTGTAAAATCAATAACATTATTATAGTTTCTATTTTTTTTAGAAGTTTCAGTACCCCTTTAAGTCAAGAAAAAATAAGAGAAAAATATTTTTAAAAAAGTTGTTAACAAGTTGTTAACATTGAAATATCAGCTTAATGACGATGTCTAAATTAACAAAACAGCAGGTAATTTCAAAAAGAAAATTTATAATTTTGGAAGATAAATAAAAATGTCAGTTCCTGATTCGATTTTACTTCCAATTTGAATTTTTCCTTTATGCTCAGTAATGATCTGTTGGGCTATTGATAAGCCTAATCCTGTACCCTTTTTTTTGGAGGAATAAAAATAATCAAATACCTCATGAAGCTTATCTTCAGGTATGCCTTTTCCTGTATCGGAAAAAACTATGAGGATTTCATTTGATTTCGGGGCATTGGAACTTTCTAAGGTAGTGTTAAATGTTTTAGAATTGAAAATATAAATTACCAGTTTACCTCCGCCCGGCATTGCCTGAAGAGCGTTTAAAATGATATTCAGAAAAACCTGTTTTATCTGGTTTTTGTCAATTTTTAATGCAGGTGTCAAGGTGAAATTGCGCTCAATTCTTACACCCTGACTTAAGGCGTTAGCCTGGTTTGAGATTATTACCTCATCAAGCAGAATGTCTAATTTCTCTACGGTCAGGTTTAGAGGTGAAGGTTTAGATAAAGCAAGATAGTTTTTGACCAGTTCATCCATTCTCAGTATTTCAGAATATATTATTTCCACAAATTTTTGAATGTTTTCGTTGTAAGTGTTTTTCTGAAAATCCCGCCTTACCATTTCAAGATTTATCATCATTGCATTTAATGGATTTCTGATTTCATGTGCAACTACTGAGGCAAACTTGCTTAAAGTTGCCAGTCTCTCCGCCTGTTTTAATTTTTTCTGATAATCTTTAATACTGGATGTCATCTTGTTAAATTCGTTAGCCAATAGTCCGATCTCGTTGATCTCTTTTGTCTCTATCATGTAATCCAGATTACCTGATGAGAATTCTTTAACACCGGAAACAAGTTCTTTAATTGGTTTAAGAAGTGTTCTCGTAATTACAATACTTATAATAATTGCCACAAAAGTAGTTAGTATCAATATCAGAGAAAACTGCATTGTCATCTGCCTCGAATATCTGTATGCTTTATCGACGGGTTGATAGGTAATTAATCCCCAGTCAAGACCTTCCCTGATCAGGTCGAAATATGAGATCATTTCTATATCATCTTTATCTGTAAACCTGCCGGTACCGCTTAACCCATTGAAAAGACTTTTTACGATCTCAAGGTCGCCAAGATTCTCATTGGAATAAACCCTGTCTACATTTGAATGAGCGATTAATGTCCCGTCTTTATTTACAAGCATTATTCTCCCTTCATCAAGAAAGGAAATACTCTCAACAAGGTCCCATATGCTTTTTACATTAACTTCAGCCATCAAAACAGCACGTATATTATTTAAATATTTTATAGGTACCGAGATAATAATATAAGGCAGAGTTTCATCGATTATTAAAGGAGAGATATAATCATTGCCGGTTATTGACTGTATGAAAAAGGTGTCATTTGAATAATCGCTTGTATCAGGTAAAAATGATGTTGTTGAAAAAACTTTACCATCTTTATCAATTATCATTATTTTCTTGAATGTTTTTTCTTCTGTTTTTTCCTCTTCAATAAATTCATTTATTATTGTGTTAATTTCAAATTTGTTGTCCATCTCTCTTAATTGGGGGATATATGTAAGTGTTTTAATATTCGTTTTAGAATTTTTAACGAATAAAGATATTTCATCAGCCGCTATCTTTGCGATCTCCCTATGTGTATCTTCAATTGATTCTCTCAGCGAGTCCTGCACCGCAGTGATCATTAATATTCCGATAATCAGTAATGGGATGAATGCAAGTGGAATATAAGTATAAAGAAATTTGGTTATAAGCTTGTTTTTTACCGGCAATGAAATCATAAGCTATCTTATTTTCCATTTCTCAAAGGTATCTGCATGAATGAATTTATCTGTTTTTAATGCAAAATATACAGTTGTTTCAAAAAACAGAGGTAAATACACTGCTTCATTATCCATCAGCATTTGGATTCTTTCAAAAATGGGTTTTACACGGTTAAAATCTTCAAGTTGATTCATTATATTAATATTTCTGATTATTTCCCTGTTATGCAAATTAAAGATATTTTGATTATAATCCGCATTTACAGGATTCATAAAACTTTTGAGAATATTGGATATATCATTTTCAAAAAAATATGAATAATGCAGTGCGATTATAAAATCTTTATTCCGGATTTTTTCCCAGTATTGTTCAACCGGAAGAGGCCTGTATTTAGCCTCGATTCTTATCTCGTTCAGGTTTAACCTGATTGTACTAAGGACCTTATCAAGGTGCATGAATGTATTGGGAATGATCATCTCAAAACTGTATTTGCTGCCGTTATGTTCGATTATTCCATTATTAAATGTTTCATTCCATCCGTTGTCTCTAAAGATTTCCAATGTTCTTTCCGGCTCAAACGTTTTTGGTTCCAGATCTTCAAGAAACAGTGGTGAACTTGCAGGGACAAAACCTGCTGCTTCTTCAATGTTCTGAAACTGAGTTATATCTACTATGTTTTGCAGAATTTCTGCCCTGTTTATGCAGTGATTTATTGAATATCTGATACTCTTATCTTTAAACAAAGGATTTTCAGAATTTATTGCTAAAAAGTAAAAGATTTTAATATCCCTGTTTCTTTTGAAAACTCTGAAATTCTTACCTCCGGATTTCGTCAGTTCTTTGGCAATTAAATGATTTGGAACTTCAAAATAATCGAGGTTCCCAAGATAAAAGTCCTGGATTATTCTATCATATGAATCATAAAAATTAATGTTTATCTTGTCTATCTCGGGTACTGTACCGTGGTAGTTTTTGAAAGAGGAAAGTGTAATAAATTTGCCCGGATCAATTGATTCCAGTTTAAACGGTCCGCTTCCTACAGGATGTCCATTTTTTATAAACTCTATTGTTTTCGGTTGGCTATCTTTTTCGTACACCTTTTTTGGGATAATCGGGATTTTAGATAATAATTCTTCGAAATTTTGAACGTCTGAACTGAGGCGGACGATAAGAGTCGCATCTCCAATAATCTCAATTTCACTGATCTTATTTATATTTCGGTCATAGAATATATTTTGTTCATTCTGTAAAATTTTGAATAATTCAATGGAATATTTAACATCATTGGAAGTTAATAATGAACCGTCATGAAATAATACAGGGCTTTTAAGTATTATTATCCATTCCAGATCATTCGACCTGGAAATATTTCGTAAAAGATCATTATTTAACTGGTTATCCTTTGTTTTTGTAATTAATCTTGAAAAAATCAGGTCGGAAAATTCTTTTTCTTCAAGAGAATTAATATAAAACGGAGGGAAGTTGGAAATATTCGGATTAAATTTTCCTATATTTAATGTTAATTCGGAGTTGTCCTGAGCAACAGACATTAAATAAGATGAAAGAATTAGAAATATTATAATGTGGATTTTTTTCATATATCTGATAATATCAATGATTCAGAAATTAATAAATTAAATATTAATGTTCAACTGCTATGTTTAATTGATCTATATCCTTTTTCCGGTATTTTTATTAAAATCAGCAATCCTATGACAATAAAAATAATCAGTGAAAAAATAGCTGTTTTATATTTAATAACTTCACCGAAAGGTTTTAATAGTAATATCACCACTCCCCAAACCAAAGGACCCAGAATTGCCGCAGCTCTTCCTGAAAGTGAATAAAATCCAAATAACTCTGATACTCTGTCTTCGGGAATTAACTCTATAAAAAATGGACGAGCGGATGTCCAACTGCACCCTAAAAATACCTACTAAATAAAAAAAACTTTTATCCGTGATTATTAGTGCCAGTATCATGCTGAGAATCCAGCCGAAAAGTGTTCCAATAAGAGTTTTTCTTGGTCCGATTTTATCAACAATATATCCGCAGATTGCTGCTCCAACAATTGCTGCAGGAATAACAGTCATAAAAAACCTGGATGATTCATCCATTGAGAATCCAATCACTTTCTGAGTATATACACC
>JBHPGK010000178.1:0-7727 GCA_042570605.1 Candidatus Zhuqueibacterota bacterium | reverse complement strand
TTCTTTTATTAAATTACATTTAAGCACAAAGTTACATATTAGATTTCTCTCCCGCCCCGGCGGGATCGAAATGACAAAAAAGACTTTCTTTTATTTTCATCCAATAATTTATCTTATGTTTAATAGTATTAACAAGTTATACCGTATTCGCACTAAAATTTTGGGGGTAGTCCAGTTAAATAATAAATGAACATTAAAATGAAAATTTGTGGAACTTTTTGTGTAGAAGTTTAATAAAATCAGTATATAAATATATTGCTTTACAAAAATATTTTACTTTTTCTTGCGGAAATCGTCTTTATTTTATAAAAAGCAGGGTATTAAATTATGAAGAAAGTAATTTTCATTTTATTAAGCTCGACCGTTTTTTTCTCGTGTTTAACAGATATAAATAATCCGGAAAAACCGTTATCAAAAAATCTCTATTTCAGCTCATTTGAAAACGGGGATTGTATTAAAGGATGGTATGGGATCTTTGAGGGAAATCTGGTTGATGATCCTGCGCCGGGAGGGGGGAGTAAATCAGTATTTTTAGGGGGTGGTTGCGGCCAGCCTACAGCTTATATCGATTTAATTTCCCAGCATGAAGATTCATACTATAAACTTAAATTCTGGGCAAAAGTTCAGCAGGCATCTCAGAAGGGATGGATAGAACTCCTGGTCAGTCATGATTTAGATAGTAAAAAGAAGATCTGTATTTTCGCCCAAGGGGCTGAATGGACTGAATATGAATCGGATGAACTCTTGTTCTGCCCTGCAGAAAGTGAATTAGAACTTCGGGTGCATATCGGTGGAATTATTTACGCCTCGATGAACATTGACCGGCTGACCATTGAAAGAGTAGAGAAATAAAATTGTAGGGACTCTGCAGTGTTCTGTCCATTACAAAAACCATGAAATACATTGCAGGGGCGCGTGTCCCGTTTATTCGGGAGTTTACCAACCGCCCATTGTGTGTCTAACCAGACAAATCCTGACAACCGGAGCAAGGGCGAAGCATTTAATTTTAATAAATGTACAAATTGAACACCATATTTTTTAAATGCTTCGCCCCTACATGTTCCGCCATCGGTGGTGGTCTATGGAGTACCCCCGCCGGAAATATTGACAAATGATAACCGGCGACTGACAACTGGCGACTGACAACTGGTAACTGTCTACCAGAGGTAGATCCGCCTCCGGCGGAAAGACTGACAACTAACTTTATCCTATTTCCTTCCTCTTTTGCTTTTCGGGGACAGGAAAAAACAGATCAGAAAGATCAGGAATGAGAAAAGTACAATTGTTGCACCTGAAGCAAGATTAAAAAAATATGAGATTGAAAGACCGAATATTACCGAGACAAAGCTGAAGAGTATTGAAAAAGATATCATTTTTTTGAAATTAAAACAGATCAATTTTGCCGAAGCACCCGGAATTACAAGCAATGCTGAGATCAGAATGATACCGACGATCTTAATGGAAATTACTATCGTTATCGCTATGAGGAACAGCAGAAGGTAGTATAAAAACCCAACCGGGATCCCCTGTACAAATGCCATCTCCTCGTCAAATGAAATGTACAGAAACTCTTTGAAAAGCAGGATTATTGTTGATATAACCAGAAACCCGAGTACCAGAATTATCCAGATATCGGTGTTTGTCACTGAGAGAATACTCCCGAAAAGATACCCGAACAGCTCGGAATTATATCCTTTTGCAAGACCGACGAAAATAATGCCCAGCGCCATGGTGACCGAAAATATTATCCCTATTGCAGTATCTTCATGGAGTTTTCCTTTTTTGGAGAAAAAGCCTGTGAATCCCGCCATACTCATTGAAAACAATAGTGCCGTAAATGTGATATTCACACCAAGCAGTGTACCTAATGCCACACCTCCGAATGCCGAATGTGATATCCCGACACCAATAAATGAAAGGCGTTTTAAGACCACAAAGAATGATATCAGTGAACATAGAATACCGATCAATATCCCTGCGATGAATGCTCTCTGCATAAAATCATATGACAGCATTTCGATCATTTTATATCAGTTTCCTCATCATTGTGCTTATGAACAACCCTGTGAGGCACATCCCCATGCAGGAAAAACTCGAGCTCACAGCCGTACATCTGCTTGAACAGCCCGTCGTTAAAAACTTTTTCCGGTTTCCCGTGATAGAACAGCATTTTATTCAGGCAGACAATTTCATTCGCTATTTTCGGGATCGCTTCCACTTCGTGCGATACAAGTATAACAGTCAGGTTAAGGTTCTCTCTGAGGTCTTTGATAAGCTGGAAAAAATTATCTTTTGAAGCTGCGTCTATCCCGGTGGTCGGTTCATCGAGTATCAGCAGCTTTGGATCATTTGCCAGTGCGCGGGCAATGAAAATCCTCTGTCTCTGTCCGCCGGAAAGCTGGCCGATCTGGCTGTCCCTGTAATCCGGCAGTCCGACCAGGTCTATACTTTTTAAGACCTTCTCCCTGTCTGTTTTACCCGGACGCCTGAAAATGCCGAGTTTACCGTACCTGCCCATGAGGACAACATCAAAAACAGAGACAGGGAAATCAAAATCGAGGTGCTGATATTGAGGAACATAACCGATCAGTTCCCGTTTTACAAAACCGGTCTCTCCAAAGACCTTTACGGTTCCACTGTCCGGTTTTAACTGCCCCGTAATTACTTTCAGCAGCGTTGTCTTACCGCCGCCATTGGGACCTATCATTATAACTATATCGCCTTCCTTCGCTTCAAAATTTATATCTTCAAGTACGGTTTTCCCGTTATATGACACATAAATATTTTTTAATTCAACGATCTTTTCCATCTACTTCAGACCTTCTTCCATGATCTTTAAATTATACTTCATCAGTTTGATATATGTATTCCTTTCTTCAGAGAGTTCGTCACCGAGCGGATCGAGCAGAAGCACATTTGTTCCGGTTTCACCGGCAATTGTTTCAGCTAATTTTGGATTAAGCTGGAATTCTGCAAAAACTGTTTTGGCATTTATCGATTTAATCGTCCGGATCAAATCTGCAACGTACCGGGGTGTCGGTTCCTTCCCGGGAGACTCGGTCAGAACACCAGCCTGTTTCAGACCATATCTTTGTGCAAAATAGATCCAGGCTGAGTGCATTGAAATAAATTCCTTGAGTGAAAATCCCGATACTCTGTCTCTTATCTCCAAGTCAAGTTCGTCAAGTTTCCTGTTATATTCAGACAGGTTCTTTTCAAAATAATCCTTTTCCGCAGGAAGTTTTTCCGTTAAGGCAGAAGTGATTTGCTTTGCAATTTCTTTAACAATTACGGGATCGAGCCATATATGCGGATTCCCTCCCTTGTGCTCGTGGTCTGAGTGCTCTTCTTCACCGGGTTCATGCTCCTCTTCCTCTTCAGTGATAATGGACACATGCTCCGAAGCCGTTACTATTTTTAAATCTTTTTTCCCTGCTGAGGTAATCATTTTATCGAGCCAGAAATCAATATCAAGTCCGATCCGGATACATACATCAGAACGTTGTAATTCCTTGATCTGCCCGGGTGTCGGTTCAAAAGTATGCGGTGATGATCCTGACGGCAGAAGATTGGTCACAGCAACTTTATCCCCGCCTATATTTTTAGTTATATCTTTTAAAGGGAATATTGTCGTAATTACATTGATCTTTTCCGATCCTGGTCTTTTTTCAGTTCCGCATGAAAGGACTAAAACGAAAATTAGTAGATTTATTAATTTTTTCATTGTTTTATCCCGGGATTAAACCAATTTAACCCGTTTTTGAAAATCAATCAATGTTTTTTTTATTGTTTTTTAATTTGCAATTGCTGTAACAGTTTAATATAAAATAATTTTTGTTGATTTACGAAAAAAAATTATTTATTATTCGAATTATTATAGCCTTACGTTAAAAGTAATTAGGGGCTTAAAATGTTCAAAAAGACCGTAATGTTTTTATCATTCTTATTAGCAGTAACATTTTCTTATGCTCAGACTAAACATAAAGTGACCATGCTTATTAATACCGGTTTTTCAATTCCCGGTTCGATAAAAGGTGAATTTTCAGAATATTTAAAAAGTGATCTTAAATTCGGATGTGGGATAGGAATACCTATAAACAGGAAATTTACTTTTTTTGCCGATGTCAGCTACAACGGATTTCATCATGATAAAAAAGGGATTTTAGACAATGAAGAGGTTTCGGGAGATCCGGTAACGCAGGTTTCCGGCGGTTCTGCGGGTATTACTGCAGTTTTCGGAAGCCTTGCACTCAAAGTTAATACGAGAGCGCCGGAAGGGGAATTTTATATTACAGGGGGAGTTGGTCTTTTAAGGCTGTCTATTGAAGATATTACACTGAACGGCACAGGAATGAGCAGTTTGAAAGAGACCGCTCCGGCAATCTTGGTGGGTGGATTGGGTTTTTATGATCTGACCGATGACCTTATAGTATTTTTTTCCGGCAAATTTGTTGCCGGATTTACAAAGGGAAAGACCTCTTATTTTATACCGCTCAGTATCGGGCTTGCCTGTCGATTTTGAAAACTTAATTGCACGGTTTAAATAATTGAAGTTATCTTAATACCTGTTTGTCCCAAAGTTTATAAACTCAAATATTGTCTGCTTAAGTCCCTTCTCCTCAATCGGTTTCATTTTTTTTATCAGGTACATTGATAGAAATACAAAAATTGAAGAAAAGATAAAGACAAGTTTGTAATTGTTAATATTTACGAACAGGATATCCCTGCTGAATCCTGAACAGGAATCGAGACATTTGCCTGTTACAGCCGGAACAATAAAAGATGTCAAACCCCAGATTGAAACCCACAGGTTTATGTATGTGCCTCTTTCTTCTGCGGGGGCTTCAGAGAACATCCTCGATAATGCGCCTATTCTGAATCCGGAAAACGCCATGCCGTAAAGAATACTGATAGCTGCCGCGGCAGTAATTGATATAATTGGACTAACTCTATATTCGGGAATTAACAATGTCAGTATGAGCAGGAAAAAGATGATGATATTTGTTATAAAAAATATGAACCTGTTGCCGTACGTGTCCGATATTTTCCCCCAGAAAAACAGGGAAAGGATCGACCCGACATGAATTCCCGATGCAATATACAGGGTATATGATGTCGGTATTTCCAATCCTGTCTTCAGGAAAGGAACCAGGAAAGGCTCAATAACAAACAGGATCGAACTGCTGAAAGCGGTATAAAGAATGAACAGAATAAAATTCCTGTTTCTCAGTGGTTTAATTATCTCCTTTAAAACATTTTTTCTTTTTCCTTTTTTAATAACAGGCGTATATTCGATCTTTTTAACAATTAAGGGTCTTATAAAATGAAAGATAACAGCAATAAGAAATATATAGAAGAACCGGTTTACGGAAGGATCCCTGCCAAGATAAATTCCGGTCAGAATTATTGCAAGGAACATTACGCTCTGCCATACCAGACGGTGCACCGACAAAAATCTGCCTTTGATATTTTCCGGGATAATTTCACTTACAAGCGGTATCCAGGCTGAATCACCCACGTTAAGGAATATGCGGTAAATAACTGAAATTAAAAAGAGAAGCAAAATCGCAGCAGTTTTCCCGTAGGAATTGTAAACCGGAATGATAGCCAGAAATGAGGTCGATATTACTGCTGCAGCCAGCCAGAAATAGAAAAGGAGGCTCTTCCTGTTATAATAATCCGTATAAGGACCAATGAACACACGCAGTATATTTAATCCTATAAAAAGAGAAAATACCAGCCCGATCTCGACTGTGCTTCCCCCTATCTGCAGGATAAACAGGGACAGAACACCTCCCTGGAACAGGACATACGGGAGTATAAGCCCAGTTGACTGAACTGCGATCAGTGTCTTTAAATTCTTTTTAACAGATTTATCTGTGGCTGCCGGTAGAAAAAAATTCATTTTTAACAGATAAAATAAAATTGAATTAATTTAATTTGTATTAGAACTTTGGCAAATTTAGATTTCTCGTTTCACTCGAAATGACAAATTAGTCATTTGGAATTGTGGAATTTACATAACTATATTAAAAAGAAAACAATAAAATGGTTCTCAATTTGGAATATAATAACATGTCATTTCGAACGCAGTGAGAAATCTGAAAAATAAACTTCATTTTTAAAAGATTTTATTTTTTGCCGTAGTTGTGTTGTAAAATAAATTTGTTACTTTTCAATCAAGATAGATCCTGATCCAGTTCAGCCCTACCGAGAAGTCTTCAAATATCCTTTTGAGGTCATTTATATCCACAAGGTCCCTAAAAGTTAAAATTGTCTCATTATCTTTGAAAAGGTCATGCACTTTTTGAGCCAGAGCGTCATATTCATTGTTGTCTTTCAGGTCTTCAAGAATCTTTTCCATCAGTACTTTATTCCTCTGATGCTGAATTGAAAAGTATATCAGTTTGAAACGGGTCTCTAAACTGTCAATGTGCCTTGAAAAATATACTGCTTCAATGATCTTTGCAAGGGAATACCTCTGGTAAAGGTTATAAACAACATCCTTTCCGTTCTCAAAGACCACGTATGGATAAAAACTGAAAAGATATTTCCATAACAGGATCTTATCCTTGTTTTCCAGAGGAAAATCATCCAGCTTATCTATATCCTCGATAAAATGGGACAGGTATTTACCTTTTAAAGAAGCTTCCTTCTGCAGGTATTGAGTTCTCCTGAACTTCCTCGTTTTTAACATATCATTCAGAGTGCTGAAGGCACCGGAATAATCGATCAATTTTTTCTTATGTTTTTTGAAAAGTTCAATAACAGGGTGATTAAATTCAGATAATTTTACTCCAAGAACATGATCATTCAGGTATTCCGGGAAATTAACGGTCTTTATCGGGGCAACGGGCAGGTCTATAGTGAGAAAATCAATGGTCTTTTCACATTTCGGGCATTTCCCCTTCGGCTTCTGATAAGAGTCAGGGATGCGGACTTCCTTTTTGCAGTGCGGACAGGTGATTTCCATATTTATTTACTTTATTCGCTGATTATTTGAACATATTAAATTATTCAAAAAAAAATACTTTTCCAACTCTTAAATTAAAATATATTTTAGTACTCCATTTTTTGTTAGGGTTGGTATTGATAGCCGTGAAGTACTGGATTTGAGAAGCATAATTGCATGGTAAATACCTTCGGACAGTGGGATTGCCGCGGTCGCTGTGCTCCCTCGCAATGACAGTTTTTACCTGATTATTTTCACAGTTGAAAGATATTTCTTATCAATCCGTATATTAAAAATACGGATATTATTATTAAAGGTAAGTATTTATTCTGTAAAACGTTTACTTTTATATTGACGCCGGATACAAGTTCGATCAGAAGTTTTACTGCAAGCAGGACGAGAATTATAAATAAAAGAGGTCCCAGCAGATTATAATTAAACGCATCTGATATATTTAAATGCAGTGTAGAATTGAACGAGTGCGTCAGCCCGCAGAACGGGCAGTAATACCCTGTGATTTTATTAAATACACATATTGATCCGACGGGAGAACCGGGATCTGTAAAGACAGCACCAACTATTGCAATTGTTACAATAAAAATAAATATCGATTTGTTTATCTTTTCATATTTCTGCATATAAAAAAGATACACAATTTTTTGGAATTTAAAAATATAATTGCAGGGTCTAAGAAACTGAGGTTGAGAATGAAAACTGAAGACTGGAAACTGGAAACTGGAAACTGGAAACTGGAAACTGGAAACTGGAAACTGGA
>JBHPGK010000177.1:0-7803 GCA_042570605.1 Candidatus Zhuqueibacterota bacterium | reverse complement strand
ATTCAGAAGTGAGGAAGAAGATATTTCAAATCCTAAAAAACAGATTTCAGTTACTCTGGAACCATATTACATAAGCAAATACGAATTGACGAATTTGGAATATTATCAATTTATAAAAGATGGTGGTTATCCCGATTCACTTTATTGGACATCGCATGGTTGGGAATGGAAAGAGGAGAATAATATAAAAGCCCCTCTGTTTTGGAATCAATCTGATTCTCCACCATATATAAATGATATTCATTCAAATGAGGATAATACTCCGGTACATGGGATCAGTTTTTATGAAGCTGAAAGCTATTGCAAATGGTTGAGTTTAAAAACCGGAAAAAATTATAAAATACCAACCTCGGCGCAGTGGCAGAGAGCTGCAAAAGGTCCGGATCCGGGAGGTCTATACCCATGGGGAGATGAGATGATAGAAGAAAACTTCAATTATATCTATGAAAATCCCGATTTCGTTCTGCTCGAAGTAAATACAATGCCTCAGGGGAGATCATCTGACGGTTGTTTTCACATGATTGGTAATGCTTACGAATATGCTCTTCCAATAATTCCTCTTTATGGAGACAGCACAAAAGTAGGTTTATATTCATATCCTGATCCTGCTCAATCATCTGAATATTTTTTTAAAATAAGTATGACAGTAAAAAGCATTCTGTCAACTAAGCCATTTTACAGACATAAGGCAAAGGGAGTAAGAATATGCAGAGAATTTTAATAAAAATAAATTCACTTTCAAAAACGGCAGAAGAGGAATTAAGAGTATTAGGTCTTTCCGTAACCAGATTGTACAAATTGACAAATATTATGACTGATGCGGATGGAATTTTAGATAATAATTACCCTAATCCTTTTAATCCGGAAACAAATATCAATTTTCTGTTGAAAAAAGCCGGCAAGGTTAGAATCACTGTATATAATGTACTTGGACAGAAGGTAAAATCCATTATAGATGAATACAGAAGAGAAGGAATTCATAAAGTCACATGGAATGGCACCAACAATTATGGAGACAAGGTTTCCAGCGGTGTTTATTTTTACAGGTTGATCGTAAACGGAAAGGTCTTGGATACGAAAAAAATGCTGATGGTGAAGTAAAGAAAAGGCTAAGACGAAGGCTGAGGAAGAAAAAAATTTCTCGCAGAGACGCAGAGTACGCAAAGAACATATTACGTAGGGGCGGGTTTTCCGCCGAAGGTGGATCTGCCTCCGGCAGAATAACCCGCCCTTTTTATTTCATACATATAATACTACGTCTACAGTAAAAAATTTTAAAATCTGAAAAACACATACCTTGCCAGGAAAAGTGCTGCCATAAGGTAAACGAACCAGGTTATTTCCTTACCTCTGCCTGCTGCAAGTTTACAGACCGGGTAAACGATAAAACCGAATGCGAGTCCGTCTGCCGGGCTGTAAGTCAGCGGCATCCCGATTATAATAAGAAATGAAGGCAGGCTTTCCGTCAGGTCATCCCATTTGATCTTCCCTACATTTTTCATCATCATTGCACCAACAAGGATCAAAGCAGGAGCAATAACCGGGTAGAGTATCGTTCCTCCTTCTATCTGGTAACCTCCGCCTATTGCCTGCACCAGCGGATAAAAGAAGATCGCAAATAAAAAAAGCAGTCCGGTGAAAACACTTGAAAGTCCTGTCCGGCTGCCTGCTTCAACACCGGCGGCGCTTTCTATATAGCTTGTTATTGTTGATGTCCCGAGTAATGCTCCGCTCATTGTACCGACAGCATCTGCCATCAGCGCCTTATGCGCTCTTGGAAGTTTATTGTCCTTTATGAATCCTGCCTGTTCACTGACACCGACAAGTGTTCCGATCGTATCAAGTACATCCATGAAAAGAAATACAACAATAATTGAAACAAAACTCATATTCAGGATACTCACAATCTCAAGTTTAAACAATGTGGGAGTAATTGACGGGGGCATTGAAACAATCCCGTGGTACTTTACTACACCCATCGGAATACCTATAATTGCCGTGAGGAGCATACCGATAAGAATAGCTCCCTTGATCCTCCTGATGTAAAGAATTAATGTAATAACGATCCCTGTCACAGCAAGTACTGCGGGTTTACTTCCGATGTCGCCTAAAGTGGCGATCGCAGCAGGATTGTTTTTAATTATTCCTGCATCGGCAAGTCCGATCACTGCAATCAGCAGACCTATACCAACTGCAATGGCATTTTTAAGTGATACTGATAGAGAGTCCATGATCTTTTCACGGATTTTAAAAATCGTAAGCAGGAAAAACAATACTCCGGAGATAAAAACTACACCCAGAGCCTGCTGCCACATCACACCCAGCCCCAGAATAACCGAGTATGTGAAAAACACATTTTCACCCATACCCGGTGCCAGAGCAATAGGGTAGTTTGCATATATCCCCATAATGAGTGTCCCGATCGCAGCGGAAATACAGGTTGCCATCATTACCGCTCCGAAATCCATGCCTCCCTGGGACAGCATTGACGGCTGTACAAATATTATATATGCCATAGTCATGAAGGTCGTCAGACCGCCTATTGCTTCTGTTCTTACACTGGTATTGTTTTCCGATAATTTGAAAAATTTTTCCAGCATGATCTTATTCTCTTATTTTATTCGATTAACTGTTTTTTAACAGGTGTGATCTTGTTGGTAAAGTTTAATTTCTTAAAACACTCCTGTCACGGAATGGTCCGTGACAGCCAAGCCAAGGGGAAACTGGGGTTTCATGTACCACTCCATGACACAAATATGTACTTTATCAACAAAATCAGGTGTATGTTTTGAAACATAATAAATCAGCATCTAAATGTAAAGAAATTATTTTTCTGAAGTTTTTGCAATCTCAACATTGGAATTTCAGCTCATTTCATCATTAAAATAGCAGAATACATCTCGATCCCTTTCCATAAGTTGCCCAAGCGTAAATTCTCATTCGGCTGATGCTGGTTGTTGTCAAAGTTAGCTATCGAAACAATTATTGACGGTGTTTTCAGTATATCATAAAAATAATATAATGGAAGTGATCCTCCCATTCCCGGCAGGATCACGATCTCGTTTTCGAGGTAAAATCCAAGGTTCCTGATTATCTGCTGTGATATCGGTTTATCCATAGATA
Source organism: Candidatus Zhuqueibacterota bacterium (assembly GCA_042570605.1). Lineage (GTDB taxonomy): Bacteria > SM23-31 > SM23-31 > JBHPGK01 > JBHPGK01 > JBHPGK01. Next base: position 4,680 of record JBHPGK010000177.1, on the reverse strand, counting down.
ATCTGGCAGCCCGGTATCCTCCACCCATTCTGACCTTAGCGATATTAGCGTATTTTGCCCGTGTTTTCTGGTCGGGATCCCCGCTTACAATATGATACCCCTGTTTTTTAATATGCTCAATGACCTTTTCTCTCATATCAGCCGGGTCATTCCCCTTTACGAGTCTTATATCGATCGAAGCGGTTGCGGTCGGCGGAATGATCGTACGCGCCTGGCTGCCCGTCCAGCCGCTCAATAAACCCCTGATATTAAGTGACGGGAACTGAAGCATTTCTATAAGGCTTCGTCCGCCCCCTTCAGTGCCGGAAAATCCAAGACGCTCTTTTAGTTCATTATCAAAATTAGGTACAGATCTTACAGCTTTTTTCTCAGTTTCACTTAATGGGATAACCGTATCGTAAAATCCCTCGACCAGGACTTTACCCTCTTCGTCCTTCATGGAAGAGAGCAGTTTGACCAGTTTCAAAGCCGGGTTTGGAGCCCAGTTCCCGTAATGACCGCTGTGCAGGCTTGTGTTGGGTCCGTATACAGTTATTTCAATTGATGTAATGCCGCGTACGCCGAAACTTACTGCAGGTTTATTGTTAAAATAAGCCGGACCGTCGCAAAGGAACAGGACGTCTGACTTTAGCAGATCCGTGTTTTCTTCAAAAAATTGTTTCAGATTTACAGATCCCGCTTCTTCTTCTCCTTCAAAAATAAATTTCAGATTGTGTTTTATTTTCAAACCCGCCTGTTTTAAAGCATCTATCGCTGAAAGGAGCGCAATTATTGGAGTTTTATCATCACTTGAAGAACGCGCATAGATCCTCCAGTTATCTTCGATCTCGTCATTGGTATTTGGATAGGGGATCGGTTTCGGCATATTTGAACCCGGTATAAGTATCCCGGGACGTATCACCGGATTGAAGGGTGCTGAATCGATCCAGTCGTCCGGGCTGACAGGCTGCCCGTCATAATGGACATAAAACATTATCGTTTTTTCTGCTTCGGGTCTTTTCAGTTCTCCATAAACGACAGGATTTCCCGCCGTTTCGATTATCTTAACAGATATTCCTCTCCGCTCCATCATCTGCTTTACAAAATTTGCGTTTTTTCGGATGTTATTACGGTCGGACGATACATTTGGAATGGTGAGCAGTTCGACAAACTCGGATAGAATATTCAATTTATTCGAGTTTACATACGAGCGGATATTCTCAAACAGCTCCTCTTTTGAAACACTTTGACTATAAATAAGTCCCGGTAAACATACTGACAAAAGAAACCATGTAAAAATTTTTTTTTTCATGGGTAAAGTTATTTATTCCTCTATTTTAACTATTACCATGGTCTGGTCATCAAACTGCTCGGTTTTACCTGTAAACTTTCCAAGCCTTGTTTTGACTACATTAAGGACTTCTTCTGCAGACAGGTGAGAATATTCTTCAACCGTTTCAAGCAATTTTTCTTCGCCCCATTCCTCCTGATTCTTGTTCATCGACTCGGTGATGCCGTCGGTGTAGAAATTGAAGATATCACCTTTTGCGATCCCGATGGTCTGTTCTTCGAGTAAAACATCAAATTTTTCACCCTTTTCCAGCCCGACTGCCAGTCCTTTAGGTTGAAGAATGTCAATTGTCCCTTCAGAGCGTTTTCTTAGAATAAGCGGGTTGTGACCGGCTCTGGCAAAGGTCAGGGTCCTGTTCTTAAAATCAAAAATACCGTAGATCACGCTTATAAAAACACCTCTCGGTACGTTCTCGTAAAAAATACTGTTCAGAATAATGAGCATAGCCCGGGGAGACAGCCCTGTTTTTGCAGCAGTTTTTACTATACCCTTGGTCATTGTCATGTAAAATGCGGCTGATACTCCTTTTCCTGAAACGTCCCCGATAATGACTCCAAGCCTGTTTTCGTCTATCTCTATGAAATCATAATAATCTCCGCCAACCTCCATTGCCGGAATACACATACTTGCAACAGAGATCCCCTTGATCTTCGGTTGCGTTGCAGGAAGGAATTTAAGCTGAATATTGCGTGCGATCTCCAGTTCCTTCATGAATCGTTCTTTTTCCGCAAGCCGGATAAGATAATCCGGTTTGTATTCGTCAAGCTGTTCTATGCTTTTTCCTTTTTCAAAAACAAACACAGACAGACCCAAAAGAATTGCAAAAAAACATATAACTGCATACCCGTATACATGAACAGATGAGTCCGGAGAATTCAATAGTAAGGTATTGGAAGTTAATATGACAAATGTTGTAAGTGTAATGAATATGGTTAGAAATTCATTTTTAAAATAGATTAATGCAAAGAAGAGAGTTAACGGTAATAGCAAAACAAAAATTAGAAAGGTCCTGTCATAAATATGTCCGATCAATGTTGGGAATAACGGCAGTGTCAAAATACTGAATAGTAAAAACGGAATGATCTTTTTAGTTTTATATTGAATTGTGCTTAGAAAAAAAAGAAATATCCCAACTGTCAAAAACATCAGCACGAACAGGTTGTCATTGACCAGTACCACTACCGGGAACTTAGCCGAGAGCGGATCAAGCAGACGGTCATCTATGAAGGTTGACAAATAAGATGAATTTTCGGAGATAATCAATAACAGATAATAATAAAATGCAGCAATACCCCCGAAAGCAAAACCCAGGACACTTTCCCTGCCGATCTTGTCGACAAAAAAGTTGCCCTGAAATAAAGTGTCAACACAGGTCAGCTTTTCTTTCCAAAGATCCCTGTTAACTGATTCAGCGACAGAATACAGGATCAAAATTGAAGCACCTATAAAGGAACCTCCTATACCGCCTCCGAATATTATTCCCATCAAGTCTGATTCAGAATTGATAATTAATACTACAAATACAATAAATACAAAGATCCCTAATCCAAACCCCCTTTTATATTCCAGTTCATCATTTTTGGCTTTTTTAATGAACAATACCAGGACCATTATAAAAATGACGAACGTGAATATTCCTGAGAATATCTCGGAAACCGTGTTTGCGGTGATATTAGTCCCTGAAGAATCGGTCTTGAGGGGATATGTCCTCCTGAAATTATCAAGAGTTTTACCGCGGACCCGGAAAAAAAGTGTTTCTTTAATATCTCCGTTAATAATTCTTTCGTATTTGACTTCGGTTTTCTGGAGGGCAACGCTTCTTTCAACTGTTTTTAAGGGTGTAGTAATGGTATCTATACCCGCAAATTCAGTGATCAGCCGTTTTATTAAAAGGTCTCTTTCTAATTCCGTTGATTCCTCCGGAGGTCCTTTTTTGTTTTCAGAGAAATGAAGCTGAATTACTTTGCCTCTGTAATCAAGCGAAAGATATAATATATCGGAAACATCACCATCAGTGGTAACTACGATACCGCTGCTGCCGTCGGTCTCAGTATGAACACTGGATTTATTCCAGTTTACCTTCCATACAAATGAAGGAATTATCATATAGGCATCACGTGTGTCATCCTTAATCTTGTCCAGATACCGCTGATAGTCCCGCCTTGAGGTTAATTCAAGAGACTGTATGTAGTCATCTGTGCTGATGTTTGTGAGCTTAATTTTTTGTAATGCAATTCTTTCAATTTCTTCTTTCTGAAGGCTGTTCTTAAGAGGCGAAACAATTTTCAGATCTGATGCCTTAATATAAAACAGAAAGTAACCGGCAATTCCAACAAGTAAAGCTGTGTAAATATATTTTTTCATGTTTTATCCTTGAAAAGTTTTGTTTCCGTTAATTTAATAAATTTTCTGCTGTATTTCTTTCCTTTTCTGAATGAGCTAAAATTATTTAAGTCTTCAGCAGTAAATTTTGGAGTTGCCCCTTTTATTGCTGCAATATATGCGGCTAACCGGTTTGCAAATCCAGCCGATTCACGAACAGATCTTTTCTGAATAAAACCGGAGATAAAACCTGCTGTAAAGGCATCACCGGATCCGGTTGTGTCAACCGCTTCGATAACATTGCCAGGTTCATAATGACATTCGTTTTTTGTAAAAACTGCGCATCCTTTATCGCCGAGTGTAACAAGCAGAATTGTGATATTAAATTCATCTATAAACCTGTTTATGAAATCCGGTTCACTTTCCGGTTCTTTTTTGAAATTTTTCTTGATAACGGAGAACTCCGTATCATTCAGTTTTAGTATATCTGAAAGATTACAAAGTCTTGAAATTAATTTGGTGTCTTTATACGTATTCTGCCTCAAATTTATGTCACATACCTTAACAGCATTTTTACAATTTTCAATAAATCTGAAGATTGTATCACGTGATATTTGATTTCTCTGTGCAAAAGAACCGAATATTACCACTCCCGCCTTTCCGGACAATTCCTCAAGTTCTGCCGTCCATTCAAGATAGTCAAACGAAGCATTCTGCATACATTTGAAAACCGGAACTCCATCCTTTTTTAACTTTATCCCGACCGTACCTGTTTTTTTTTCCTGGTCGATCTGAATATATTTTGTATCCAGCCCATGCTCTTTCATAATTGACAATATTTTTTCCCCGGGTTCGTCTTTTCCTATCCTGCTGACAATGACCGGATTATACCCGAGCTGTTTTAGATGAAAGACAGCATTTGATACAGCCCCCCCAAGGTATTTCCCGTCGGGATAAATATCCCAGAGGATCTCGCCAATGTCGACTATCAGATCTTTGTTCATGTATATTTTCCCGGATTATTATTG
>JBHPGK010000176.1:0-7812 GCA_042570605.1 Candidatus Zhuqueibacterota bacterium | reverse complement strand
TAAAAATTCTTCTTTTACGCGGTTCAATGCCTCTTCGCGTTTATTTTTATCATACGCCATATAAACACCAAAATCACCAATATCCGAATAAAAATCTGTAAATGAATAAACGGAATAAGTGAATCCGCATTTTTCCCTGATATTCTGAAAAAGTCTTGAACTCATGCCGTTTCCAAAAAACGTATTTAAAACCAGTAATGGAAATTTACGGTCATCAGTATAAGAAATGCTCCTGAACCCAAGGCAGGAATGAGATTGAAATATTTTCTTTGTGGCGTTCAGGTACCTGTTACTTATATCAACAGGTTTATCGTATTTTATCTCGTTATCTGAACCCGGAAGTCTGAAATAGTTTTCCACAAGTTTAATTAATTCTTCATGTTTTAAATTCCCACAGGCTGCAATAACAAAATTATTAGCCCTGTAATTTCTTTCCCAGTAATTCAGCAGGTCATTTCTGCTGAAACTCTTTACATTATCGATATTTCCTAAAATAGGTGACTCAAGAGAATTCCCCTTAAAGATGGTGCTGTGGAAATAATCATATATCATTTCCTCGGCATTGTCATTTATACTATTGATCTCCTCTGCAATGACCAGTTTTTCCTTTTCAATGTCCTTCTCTTTTAATAACGGATCCTGAACAATATCCGACAGGACATCAATAGCAAGGGGCAAATGTTCATCAAGAACATGGGCAAAAAAACAGGTTGTTTCTTTACCTGTATAAGCATTAATTGTTCCACCAAGAGATTCAAGGCTTTCTGCAATCTCAAAACTTTTTCTTTTCGGAGTGCCTTTAAAGACCATATGCTCAAGGAAATGAGATATCCCGTTATTTTTTTCATTTTCATTCCTTGACCCGGTTCTTGCCCAGAATCCAAGAGAAACCGACCGGACATAAGGGAGCTGTTCACTGACAATTGTAATACCTGAATCAAGAACAGTTTTATGGAAAACCGAATTTTCTTTATGCATCGTAATTTCTTTTAAGGAGTGCTTTTCTGGAAAGATCGATTTTTCCATTTGGATCAATTTTAATTATTTTCACCTGAACCTGATCGCCCAACTTTAAAACATCTTCCACTTTGTTAACTCTTCTATGTTCCAGTTCGGAAATATGAACAAGTCCTTCTTTCCCGGGTAGAAATTCAACAAAAGCCCCAAAATTGGTAATCTTCTTTACTGTAGCAGTGTAAACGGTGCCAATCTCAGGAACAGTTACTATATTCATGATCATCTCTTTAGCTTTTTGACCTTCATCCGCATCTTTTGCAGCGATAAAAACATCTCCTTCCTGTTCAATACTGATATCGGTATTAGTTTTTTCCTGAATTTCTCTGATCATTTTACCACCTGGTCCGATTACAAGTCCAATTTCATCCGGTTTGATCGTAAATCTGATGATTATAGGTGCATATTCAGACAAGGAGGATCTGGGTTCACTAATAGCTTTTCCCATAATATCGAGTATATACTGCCTGCCTTCCTTAGCCTGCATTAAAGCTTTTTTCATAATATCGAACGAAATACCTTTAATTTTTATATCCATCTGACAGGCTGTAATTCCATCTTTTGTACCGGCTACCTTAAAATCCATATCTCCAAGATGATCTTCCATTCCAAGAATATCGGAAAGAATTGCGACCTTACCTCCCTCAATGATCAGCCCCATAGCAATACCTGATACTGCATTCTTGATGGGTACTCCCGCATCCATCAGCGATAATGATCCTGCACATACAGAAGCCATTGAAGATGAACCGTTTGATTCAAGTATGTCCGATACTATTCTTATTGTATAAGGGAACTGCTCCTCTGTTGGGATTACAGGTTCTACAGATCTTTCAGCAAGAAATCCATGTCCAATTTCTCTTCTTCCTGGTCCTCTTTCAGGTTTAACTTCACCGACGCAAAATCCGGGAAAGTTATAGTGAAGCATATATCTTTTCCATGTTGCCCCGTCAAGCCCCTCTATTTTCTGTTCATCTATTTTTGTACCGAGAGTTATACTTGCAAGGCTTTGAGTCTGGCCTCTTGTAAACAGTGCAGAACCATGGGTTCTCGGCAGCACGCCGACTTCACAGGTTATAGGCCGGATCTCATCTGATTTTCTTCCGTCAACTCTTATTTCCTTGTTCAAGATCAAGTCACGTACAAGTTCCTTTTCTTTTTCTTTAAAGAGATATTTTATCTCTTTTTCAGACTCAGGGAACTCCTCCTGCAGGCTTTCGGCGAATTCTTTATAGTATTCTCCGATTTTAAGTTCTCTCTCTTTCTTATCTGCAGTTCTAATATGATCATTGAGCACCGGTGTACATTTTTCATCAACTATTTTTTTAATTTCTTTATTAAATTCCGGTATCTCAAATTCCCTTTTTTCTTTACCTGTCTTTTCCTGGAGTTTCTTTTGAATTTCGATAGTCTTTTTTATTTCCTCATGTGCTTTCTCCAGAAGTTCGATCATAAGATCTTCAGGTATCTCTTTACATTCTCCTTCGACCATGATGATCGAGTCTTCCGAACCCGATACAACAATATCTGCAACACTTTCGCCCTGCTGTGAGTATGTGGGATTAATTATGACCGAATCCCCTATTTTACCTATTCTAACGGATCCGATAGGTCCGTCAAATGGTATATCAGATATAGTTAAAGCGGCAGAAGCTCCTATAACACCGAGAACATCAGCTTCATTTTCATCATCCGCTGAAAGCACTGTTGTATGCACCATTGTATCGTTAGCATAGAATTCCGGGAACAAAGGTCTAATAGTTCTATCTATAATTCTTGCACTTAATATCTCTTTAGTTGATGGTCTGCCTTCTCGCTTGAAAAACCCGCCGGGTATCTTGCCCGATGCATAACTTCTTTCCCTGTATTCTACCAACAATGGGAAAAAGTCTATATCTTCTCTTTTTTCCTTTGAAGAAACCGCTGTAACCAGAACAACTGTATCACCAAGACGGACTGTAACTGCGCCATGAGCCAGTTTTGCAAGTCTGCCTGTTTCGATAATAAGTTTCCTGTCGCCAATTTCTACTTCTTCTCTAAAAATTTGATTTTCTTCTACTTGTGATTTCAATTTTTCACCTCAATTTTTTACTAATTCTATTTATTTATTCTTCTTTCAATTCACCCGTTGATGTTAATAAATCTTCGAGTATCTGTTTTTTAACAAGAAAACATTTCTTGTTAATATTCTCAATTATATATATGTTATCATCCTTTAATATTCCGAAACTAATTTCCGCAATTAATTTTTCATTATGCTGCAGTTTTACTGATACCTGCGGTTTAGACAGACCCCATTTCTGCAGATCAGGTTTGACATTTTCAAGGAAATTCTGTGCCTTTAATTGCTTAATCTTATTTACAATTCCTCGTAATTTCCAGCTGATAGCTTTTGCTTCAATAGGTGAAGTTATATTCCAGTTATCAAGAGTATCTTTTTCAAAGACGAGCGAACTGTCAGCATAAATCAGTTTTATGAGGTTAACCGTATCGGTTTTAAATTTGAAAATTTCTTTATTCCTTATTTCAAAAAGGCTAAAATTTATAGTCGATACTATGGAAGAATCAATTTTAAAAACTGCTTCTTTTGAATCATCCTTAACAAAATACTGTTTCCCTGTTTTGTCACCTATAAATAGTGTCTTTTTTGCATCATTCTCACCGGTTATAAATTCCAGTTCAATAAACGGATCGTCCAGACCGTACTTTTCTAAATCGAGCGGAGACTCATCAATAAACTCCTTTACTTCTCCATTAATTATATTATTAAAGACCGGTGCAAGTTTAGATAGATCAGCTTCTAATACCTCCGGTTCAATAATTTCAAAATTTTTCCCGAAATCACGTTTTAATACGATCTTTTCCTTACCTTTAATTCTTGTTATTCTTTTTACATCATCTCTGGACAATTCAAGAATTGTTTTATCCCTGAAATTGTAAAGGCTTTTAGCAACCGAATTAAAAACAGAAACGTTAGTTAAATAAACATTGTTCTCATTATTTTTCCTGACAAATGAAAATGATGCTGTTGGATTCTTTTTACCTATATGCAGGCTGTCGATACCGGTCATACCGCTTGTGAAGGCAACAGTTATCCTGTCCTCCCCTAAACCGAACCTGTCAAAGTCAGATTCATTTTCAGATACAGTCCTTTCTTTTGAAGCATCATATAAGGAAGATATAATGTCTTCCACTTTGTCGTTATCAGCTTTATATTCCAAAGGTTTTTTTATAAGCCAGCCCACTCCTTCTTTTTTGAAAACTAACGGCGTATCAGAACCTCTCTTCAGCGTTAAGTTCGTTACGTTCTCTTTTTCAAATAAGAATATCTTTTTTGCTTTCTCTTCAGCTTCTGTCTTTTTTGACTCACCGACAATTTCAACGAAATAAACATAAGCCGCCAGAACAATAACAAATATCCCTAAAATAAGAGTATTTTTAAATTTCATCTTTAAAATCCTATAATTTTCGTCTGTTTAAAAATACTGCAAATCCAATTAATAAAACAGCAATTGGTAAAAAGATTATTGAAAAATAAAAAACTATCTTACCCTGTCTTGGGGTCAGGTTAACTCTTCTGTCTTCCGGGTCTTTTGCCCTGATAGAAACAAGGTCTTCTTCTTCTGCAAGCCAGTTTACAGCATTGAGAAAAAGGTCACCATTCTTCTGCATCCCGCCATAAACGTTATTAGCAAAATCTGAATCGCCAAATACTACTAAAGAACCTGTCTTTAATGTTGTACCGGGAATATTCTTTTCCACTACAACTCCCAAATCCAGTGGACCCCTTTTATCCTTTCCTTCATTAAATTCCGCCTGGTTCCCCTTAAGTTCGGTTTCTCCAAAACTTCTGGGCGTGGTTTTTGTAAGAAACTGTCCCCTTATTTCCGGTGACATTGGGATTTTTAAAGAAATAGACCTGGCAAACGGAAAAAATGTAGCCGCTCCCTTCATATCTTTTACAATTGCATGAGTGCCGAAATTATTAACAAGAGGCATTTCAGGTCCTGCACCGAATAACCTGCCGATCCCGCTCATATCGATCACAATGTCATCACCAACCTCGATACCCCATTTGTCAAAAAACTCAGCCATACCGGGTGCTGGTTTCGGATCAATCAGAAATAAAACTTTACCGCCCCTGTTTAAATAACTGTCGATAGAATCAAGCTCAGATTTAAATAATTCAGATTTCGGTCCGTTTATAATAAGCACTGCACAATCTTCAGGAATATTGTTTTCCCTTGCCGGAAAGATCTTTTTGATATCGTAATTTTCTTCTACAAGTTTATCTCTGATCCGCTTGTAACCATCTCTTTCTTCACTGTCAACATCATGCTCTGCATGCCCCTCAGTAAAATAGAGTACCTTTTTACTCTCCCTGGTTACTCTGATCAATGCATTAGTTAAAACTTCTTCAGAAGTTTCAGTAATTTTTTCCATTTTTTCACCGCATTCAAGAACTGTTGTGTTGTACGCTTTAATACCATAGTTTTCAGCAATAGCCGGCTTCTTATCGGGATCAATAAAAGAAAAAGAAAATTTATCAGATTGAAAACTAAACTCGTTAAGCAGGTCTTCCATTACAGTCTGGTTGTTACTCTGAAAAAATGCAGTGATATTTACATTTTTTTCCAGATTTTTCAAAATATTAACTGTCTGATGAGAAAGACTGAACTGCTTGGAACTTGTTAGGTCTATCCTGATATTTCGCTTATTAAAGATAAAATTCATAAATGACAGGATCAAGAGAACCAGTAAAATTGAAAATATTGCATTACTTCCATACCTGGAAGACCTTTTTAAAAAGAACCTTTTTACGCTTTTGAAATCTATAATGACATACCCGCCGAATAACAGTATGCCGAGATATAACATAATTTTAGAAAACACCGTCCATTCGGAATTAATCGATGACATAATAATTGAAATAAGCAATAGCACTATTCCGAGAATGCCAAAATATTGTTTATTGATTTTTTCCATTTTTACCCTCTCCATCTCATTGATTCAATAGACCTGAATGTAAGATAAATACCAAAAATTATAAAGCTCAGGTAAAAAACCAGGCTTTTAGTATCAAATACACCTTTTGCAAAGTCATCAAAATGGTTAATTATAGAAACGTAAGAGAGAATCTCCATTAAATTTCCTGAAGCCATTCCTGCAATCCATGACAGAACCCATAAAAGTAGAAAAATCCCAAAACTTACTGCCGCTGCAATGATCTGATTCTCAGTAAGTGATGAGATAAGTATGCCAATCGCAATAAATGATCCTCCTAATAACAGTAATCCCAGATACCCTGTCAAAACAGGTGTAAATTGAGGATTACCGTATACAAATAACATTACCATATAAAGAACAGTAGGAAGCAGCATCGCAGAATACAATAAAAACGCAGCAAGATATTTTCCCAGAATAATTTCCAACTGAGTGATCGGTGACGTTAAAAGAAGTTCAATTGTTCCCTGTTTCTTCTCCTCTGCAAATAGTTTCATTGTGATTAGCGGCAGCATAAAAATGACAACGATACTGATATTATGAAATAATGGTCTTATCACCATCATATTAACATTCACCTTTGGAGGCGCCGTCCTGTAATACTGTGCCTGCGCAGATGAACTGAATGTGTAATCGACAAAATTCGAAAGAAGAGCATAAAAAAAATAGCCTGTAATAAGCAGGAAAATTGCTATAACAAAATATGCAATAGGAGACACGAAATAGGATTTTAATTCTCTGTATGCAACAGCAGTAACTCTTCGCAATTTAAACCTCCTCTTCTTTTGTTGTGAGTTTCAAAAATATCTCTTCAAGACTTATATCAACAGGTCTGATCTCCAGAAGACCCCAGTTATTATCAACAATAGCCTTTGATAAATCTTTCCTTATATCCCTGTTAAGCTCTGATTCAACTAAAAATTTGTTTTCATCACCGTCAAACTTAACATCACTGACACCGGTAATCCCCATGACCTTTTCAATTATCTCATTAGCGGGACCTTCGACTTTCAACTGGAGCTGAGATGCGTTGGACATCCGGTTTCTCAGGTTTTCCGGCGTATCAACTGCGATAAGCTGCCCCTCGTTGATAATGATTATCCTGTGGCACATCTTGCTTGCTTCCGGAAGTATGTGGGTACTCAGGATTACAGTATTATCATGTGCGATATTTTTTATCAGCTCTCTCACTTCGTTAATCTGGATCGGATCAAGCCCGGAAGTCGGTTCATCGAGGATCAGCACCTCAGGTTCGTGGATCAGTGCCTGTGCAAGTCCGACTCTCTGCTTGTACCCTTTTGACAATTTGCCGATAACCCTTTGGCTGACATTATCAATACTGCATATGTCAAGAACTCTGTCAATTTTTGATTTTACTTCCTTTACCTGAATTCCTTTGATCTTCGCTACAAACTTCAGATATGACAGAACTGTCATTTCCATATAAAGAGGAGGATTCTCAGGTAAATAACCAATCCTTTTTTTAACTTCCATCTGGTTTTCAAATACATCAAAACCATCAATTGCGGCTGTGCCGGAGGTAGCAGGAAGATACCCGGTGATGACTCTCATAGTTGTTGTTTTCCCGGCAGCGTTTGGACCTAAAAATCCGAGTATTTCTCCCCTTTCAACGTTAAAGCTGATGTTATCTACTGCTTTTTTTATACCGTAATACTTTGTTAATTCTTTAATCTCAATCATGGTTTTCTCCGGAATCAACTGTTTAACGAATTCCTAACTCTTTTTTTAATGATCTGAATTTCACTATATCTTTTTTCTCTATATAGTTTAACA
>JBHPGK010000175.1:0-7818 GCA_042570605.1 Candidatus Zhuqueibacterota bacterium | reverse complement strand
CGAAGGCTGGAATCCAGTTACTTATAATTTTGGCAATTCGATTATTTTTTTTCAAAATCAATTAATATTTAAAATATTCTGATTTAAGTTATATTAAAACAAGAGGTTAAGTATAGGTCTTTTTAAGTTTTACCGGACACTAATGAATGTGTTTATATATTTAAAAAATGCAATTATTTTATTCAAAGATTGTAGGGGCGGAGTCTCCCCGCCCAGATAATTCAAACGTTATAGATGAGGGCGGGGAGACCCCGCCCCTACGACCTACCGTAAATAATTATCTAATTACATAATCCGGATATTTACCTCTTTTCCAGATTTCTGAGGCTGAATGTGCTTTCGGGGATATTTATATCGAACTCGATACTTTCAATTATCATTTCGGTGCGGGAGTTAAAACGCAGCTTGTCTTCCATTACCATATGGGTTGCGAAATACCTTTCTCCAAATTTTTCGACTTTTTTCACTGAAAACAATTTTAAAAGTTTACCGCTTTTTGCGTAACGTTCCGCCTTGAGAGGTACGTAACGCTGTTTGTCCACCCAGATCTTCCTGCGGTAATATGTGACTTTTTTTGTGTTTGCGGTTAACTCCAGGACATAACAATCCTTGTTATCGACCTGTTCTTCTCCGATTATTTCCGCATCATACTTTTTCCTGAGTTCTGTCTGTTCGAGTGCATCCTCATAGGAAAAATCCGAACCCATCATGCTCTGCCGCAGCATATGCCCTGCGATCTTAATGATCTTTTCTGCTGAGGGAAGATACATCCACATTTCGTCTTTGATACGCAGATACTTTGTTCCTTTATCCCTTGCGGGAAAGGTGAACTCGGCAAAACTCCTTTCCGTACCGACAGCCAGTGAGGACATCTTTTTCTCCATCTCCCTGCCTTCGTAGAATATGATCATTTTTGACAGGCTTTTAACGGTGCTGCTTATCTGGTTCTGATCCACACGGTTGAGAATATCATCAGCGGTGATTTTATCCTGTGCGAAGATATTTGTAAAAAACAGAACAATTAAAATTAAACCTAAACGTTTCATAATATTTCCTAATTAAGAATAGTGAATTTCTAAGACCATTTATAAATTAATTTCATTTTAGGTAAGGGCAGACACAGGGATCTGCCCCTACAGTGTTTATACCCTGTTACATTAATCCTGATAACATTATCAATATTAATTCTACCGCATCCGCCAAATAGGATAAAAACTGATTTGATGAATTTGATTCTGGTTTTTCATTTTCCATTTTGCTTCTATTCTTGCTGCTTTTTTAAAGCAATAAACTTTCGGCTTTTCTCAGTGCCTCTGCGTCTCTGCGGTTAATTTTCCTCATTTTTCATTTTTTACGTGCTTCTCATGGCTTTTGCCGGCTGCATCCTGCTTGCTTTGAGTGCCGGATAGACCGCTCCCAGCAGGCAGACAATGATCCCAAGCAGCAGGGAGGTAATAAGTACTTCAACAGTTACATCGGTATAGAGTGTCTGTCTCATCGGGAAAGGTATCCTTTCTGCGAAATTACCTATATTAATACCATGTATTTCTACGTATAATCCGACCGCACCTCCAAAAAGAATTCCAGGAATTCCTCCAAACAGGCTTATGTAAAATGCTTCAGACAGAAAGACAAAAATTATCTGCATCCGCTTTAAACCCATTGCTGCAGTAACACCGATCTCACGAATACGTTCAAATACAGCCATAAGCATGGTATTCAGAATTCCAATAACAGCGATGATCCCGAAAATGAACGCAAATATGTACTTTATTATATAAACATACGGCAAATACTGCATTAAAATACCTATCTCATCCCATCTTTCAATGAGAGTCTTATTTTTAAATATCTTTTTATTGTTAATTTCCGCAATTACAGCATTTATATTTTCTTCATCATCAACACCAATGTTCAAAGAAGTAACGGCATTTTCCATGTCAAGCAGATATTCCGCTTTTTCTACCGGCATGATTATCATATTGTTCAGTGCCGCATTGAACATGTCAAATATCCCGGTTATTACAAGGTTTGCAGCAGACATAGATCCCATTGTTGTCCTGGTGATTATTGTTACCGTATCACCAACGGTAATGTTCAACTTTTCCTGAAGTCTGTAGCCGATGACAGCTTCGTTCGTAGATGGGGAAAAAGCCCTCCCGTCTGTAATTGAATTACTCAGCCTTAATATCCCGTCATCTTCATTCAGGTCGATACCCATTGCGGGCGCAGCAATGTTCTGCTCATGGACATCTATCAGTCCTCCGAATGCAATCCTCGGAGCAGCATATTTGATATGCTGAATATTTTTCAGCTTTTCCTTTTTATCCCTGTAGTTTTCCACTCTTGCACTTAAGGACATCATCCTGACCTTTAGAGCGTATTCTTCATGCTGGACCTGAATATGACCGGTGAGCCTGATCAGGTCTTCAAAGAACGGCTTTACAAATCCGTTAAGGTAGGAATTCATAAAAGTCATGGCAGCAACCGAAGTGAAAACCGCCCCCATGGTCAGCAGGGAACGGCGTTTATTCCTGAAAACATTCCTGAAAGCAATCTTTGATAATGTGATTAGTCTTTTCATTTATTTATTTCTCGCTAAGACGCAAAAATTATTTTTTTTAGGTTCTCGCAGAGAACGCAGAGTAATTGTTTTTTACACATTTTATTGTTTGCAAACCTGCTCGTCCCGAAGAAAGCGGGAAAGGTTTGCCCTACACAAAAAAATCCGTTATATTTCAGACGAATCGAGTATCTCCGCCGGCTGGAATTTCGTCACTTTAACAGCCGGGTATATGGATGACAGCACGGCAACTGCCACACTTATTATAAAAACAATAATAATAAAACTCATCGAGAATTCTCCGTAAAGAGTTCCTTTAAAGGGCATGTTCATGGACATTTCACTCCATGCATCAAGGGACATACCGTGAACTTTTAAATAGTATGATATCAGGCCGCCGAGAACTGAACCGATAATACCGCCGAAAACACCTATGAAAACACCTTCGCCAAGTATCATGCCTAAAATTTCCCTGTTTTTCATGCCGAGCGCCATCAGAGTGCCGATCTCCTTTTTCCTTTCAAAAACCGACATCAGCATAGTGTTAGCTACAACAAAAGCCGCCATCAGGAAGAGAAGAAAACTGAAAATGTTAAGAGATTTCATACGTAAGTCAAGTAACATTAAAATGTCTTCAAGTTCGTCGCTGTATGTACGGATACCATATTTACCGCCGAGAATATTTTTTATATCCGGCCGGATTTTTTCCGCATTCCTGTGATCTTTGAGTTTTACGGCTATTTCTGTCACACTATTTTCCATCTCAAGGAATTCATCAGCCGACTTCAACGTAAAAAACACAAAAAAGTTATCTATTTCAGGATTCCCGGATTCAATAATACCCTTTATCTCCAGATCGAGCGCTGTGATCGTACCGTACCTTGTACGGGAAGCGACCATAATAAAATCCCCGGGACCCACGTTAATAAGCCGGGCAAGATCAGACCCTACCAGTACTCCTTCGTCATCATTTTTGAGATATTCACCAAGTATAATTCCTTCTTTTCGGGAATAAACTCCGTCCTCCAGAAAAGGATCGATACCGGCACCGCTGCATATTAATTCATCGTTGGAGAAGAATAACCTTATCGAAAATACGATCCTCGGAGATACCTCCTCTACCTCGTCCAGTGTTTTAATTTGATTTATTAAAGCAGATGGATTCTCTATAACAATATCGAGTGGAAGTGTCTCTCTTTCTTCCAGGTAATCTTCTGCAAAAATTTTCAGGTCACTGGTATTGGTTGTTCTTGAAGTTGTGGTCATCTGGGTTTTCTGACCCTTTACAAGACTGATACCATAAATGGTGAAAATTATGGAAAACATAATTGCCGATAGGGTAAGAGCACTTCTCCTCCAGTTACGGAATACGTTGCGGTATGATAATTTTAATAGATTCAGCATTTTACTCTCAAAAATTTACCACAAAGACACGAAAACACGAAAAACAAATAACCTTGAGGTTTTTCCTTAGCCTTAGCCTTTTTTTAACTCCTAACTCTTAATTCCAAACTCTTAACTTTCCTTGCTTTATCCTTTATCTCTTGTTTCGTCAGAACTGATCCTGCCGTCTTTGAGTTTAACAAGCCTTCGTGCAAAATTCATGACCATGTTGTCGTGGGTTGAAAATATAAAGGTGACATTAAGTTTTTCGTTCATTTCCTTCATGATCTCGAGCACGTTTCCCCCTGTGGCAGAGTCAAGATTCGCTGTGGGTTCATCGGCAAGCACCAACTCAGGTTTCTTAACAAGTGACCGTGCAATTGCCACCCTCTGCTGCTGCCCGCCGCTCATCTCTTTCGGTTTCCGGTCTCTCAGATCAAGAATATCAACGTCATCAAGCATACTTTCAACCATCTCCTTTCTCCGGAGTGAATTGTATTTCTTCTGGAGAATCAGCGGGAATTCAATGTTCTCAAAAGCTGTCAGGACCGGGATCAGGTTATATGATTGAAATATAAATCCGATCTTTTCACTTCGCAGGTCAGCCAGCATCGCAGAGCTCATATGGGACGTATCTTTCCCGGCGATCTTGACGATCCCTTCAGTCGGTTTATCGAGACATCCGATCAAATTAAGCAGAGTCGTTTTCCCGGAACCGGACGGACCCGCAACTGAAACAAAATCACCTTTTCCGATCTTCAGGTCCAGGTTCCTGAGAGCCTCTACTTTTATATGGCCTACAGTATAGACCATACTCACGTTTTGAATTTCACATTGATCCATATTAAAAACTCACCTTTAGCCATAAATAAAACTGATTTTTTCCGATTAAATCTACCGGCATTATTGACATCGGTGGATTATACTCATCCCCTTTTTCAGCAGAAAACAGGTTCATGCCTGCAATGAGACTAACGTCTCTGGTTATATCAAGACTGTAATTAGGGATAATGATCATTCCACCATCAACCATGTTCCGGATAGCTGCAACGGAAATATTCGAGAACATACTTATCGGGTACCTGATACTTCCAAAGAGATAATCCCTCGCAAGCAGGGATTTTCTGCCTCCAAACAGCACCATATGATCGTAATCTTCTCTATCATCTGCGCCGAGATCGTAGTTGAAATATTCAGCCATGACATACAGGCCATTCCCGATATTTAAAGTGTAATCGATCCCGATAATATAATTCCTGTACCAGTGGTAATCAGCTTCCAGGTCTGCAGTACCCCCATATACAGGCACGTAATTTTTTTCTTTTATGAAAGCAAGTTCGATCCAGTACCCGGCCTCCAACTCCCCTTTAAGATTAAATCCCGCGATAAGCCGTTTCCGGAACCCGTCATAATCCTTGATTACTCCAATTTCAAAGTCAGTATTTTTATAATTAAAATCTGCTAAAAATCCTAGTCTTGACTCACCAAAAGTCTCCTCCGGTGAGGCAATGAGCATGATCCTGCTTAAATTTGAAGGGTAATACGTGAATTTTACTGCATTTACACCCCCCTTTTCTTCCTGGGGTTCGGTTGTATTTATCCTGTTAAAAACATCGAACGGGCTCCAAATGAAAGATTTGCCCAGTGATATTCTCTGCATTCCCGCCGTGACCTGGAATTTTTCCTTAGTAATCTGAAGATATGCTCTGTCAAGTCTGATCTTTTGATACGGTGTATTGCTGTTCTCCTGTTCTTCGAACAGCCTGTAAAGCCTTGCAAATTCACCGAAATAGTTAAAATAATCGAGCGTGATATTTACATATGAAATTTCGGATATGTTCGATTCGGCGGTCACGCGTGCCCTGTTCCAGCCTCCGACAGCAAGCTTTTCATTCGGTGAGGTGTCCGAAAATCCCTTATCGCGCTTCGATATAAAAAGTCTGTTCTCCACGTAACCCCTGAAGCTTACTTGTGACAATGCAGATGATGAAATAAACAAGGCGGATGAAATTATGAGAACTTTCAATTTCATTTCAAATCAAAGTAAACATTTCTTTTTTTATACAAAACCTATATTGTCATGCAGTACAGGGCACGGTACCCTTGTCCCGTTTGCCTGCCACTGGCATGGTAGAATGCCGTGGCTGTATCACAGCAGTATTCTTCGTGTCTTTGTGGTAAGATTTAGATGCAGCCTGCTGCGTCTAAACAATAAAATTTCATTGCGTTCTGTTGCGCCTCTGCGAGAGGCGATTTATTTCAATAGTTTCAGTCTTAATCAACAAGTGACTGTTTAATCTTTTCCAGTTTCAGTACATGTTTCCATTCTTCATCGATAAGCTCTGCGACTATATGTTGTCTTGATTCACTGACAAAATTCTTCATTTCATGGTAGAAGAGAATCGTATCTTTTTCAAAGATAATTGCATTGTTTATAATATCCAGAGGATTATCGAGGTTCTTAAATTTATTCATGAACGTTTTTTTATCGGTGAACACCTTTGCACCGACCAGAGATTTAAGATATGCACTGACCTGTTCGTTCAGCAGAGGAGCAACGAAGTCCTCTGAACCCCATTTGTCCTGGAAACTTATAAAGAGGTTTTTATGCCTGACCTCTTCAGCGGCAAGGTGCTCCAGCAGTTCCTTTACATCCTTGTTTTTAACTTTTGACGCAAATTCTCTGTAGTATTCTTCCCCGATCTCTTCGATCTTCACTCCCATTTCAAGGAGTTCTTCTCCGGTAAATTGTATTGACATTATTTTCTCCGTCTTAATTTTCTTTTAACACATATTCATCGTATTCTGTTTCGAGCCTCAATTTATGTTTAAGTTCCTCACCTGCGAGGACCTCGAACGCTTTTTTAAGCTCGGGCAATTCGATACCTGCAGCGAGATCGGAATACAACTGGTGGGACTTTTCCTCTCTCTTCATTGCGGCTATCAGGGCATCTGCATAAGACATATCCGGTTTAACTTTAACATCGACTATGTAGTCGGATATTTTCAGGTTAGGAGTTGCTACGATCTTACGCTCCTCAACACCTGTTTTATGAATATTCTGCAATATCCGTTTATGTCCGGTTTCGATATTGCTCCACTCGGAAAACACCTCTTTCATAGAAGGATTTTTAGAGTTCTTACTGAGTTTTGCGTAAAAATCAGCGGCTTCCTCTTCCCTCTCGATCGCGAAATTGAGTACTTCATCAAAATTTGACAGGTCCATTATTACCCTCCTGATTATGTAGACGGTATTTTAATTTCAAACTTAACCACTGAGACGCTGAAGCACAGAGTTTTTTCTGAAGGGAGGTACAGTGTTCTGTCGTTCTCAAAACAATTATATATTTCTCAGTGTCTCTACGTCTCTGTGGTATTATTATTATTTTTAAAATTTAAATTTTATCGGCTTAAAAGTCAAATAGAAAAAGGGGAATCTATTCAACACAGAGGACACTGAGTAAAAAGAGTTACACAGAGAATATCAAAGAGTTTTTAAATTTTACTCCGTGAATCTCATGTGACTCTGTGGTCTCTGTGTTGAAAAAGTTTTACATCTTTTTAGTTAAACCAGGCGTTCCTTTATCAATTTCTCGGCTTCCTTGAGTTTTGTAATATGTTCGAGCTCCTCTTTCATTATCTCTGAGATGATATTGCGGCCGCTTTTACCTACACATTTGCCGAGCTCGGCAAAGAGATATATTCCCTGTCTTTCGAATTCGAGTGCATACTTGAGCAGGTCGAGCGGGCTGCCTGCCTCCTGTGCCATGACGATTGGGCTTGATGGCGAAAAAATATCGGAATTCAGGAAAATGTTCTCTTTAAGCTGTATTTCCCTTTTATCAAACAGCGAGTCTTTGTCCTCCTTGAAC
>JBHPGK010000174.1:0-7820 GCA_042570605.1 Candidatus Zhuqueibacterota bacterium | reverse complement strand
AAAAAACTAAGTTCCGTATCGAAGATGCAGATTCCTGGAGAGAATTTAGAGGGCATCTAACTGCAGCTTACGGAGTTGAAAAAACAGACGAGAGTATAAAGAATGTATTAAAAGACTTTAATAAGACAAGAAGTATATCCTTATCTTTATACCTTCCGCTTTGGGACTGGGGAAGAAATAATTTTCAGGTCAGTGCAGTTAAGGATAATCTTAAAATCAATGAACTTGTACTGGAAAATAATAGAAGAGGATTGATCGTAGAGATTAGACAAAGTGTTCGGGAGGTAAAAGTCGCATTAGCCGTTTAGAAGTTTTAAAAATCAATCAGGATCTTGCCGAAAAAAGTTATGATAACAACCTGAATGAATTTAATAATGCCAATCTGTCCACACAGGATCTAATATTTTCGCAATACAGGCTTTCCAGGGCAAGAAAAGAATACCTTGATGCATTTATTGAATATAAAATGGCAATTGCCAATATTGCTAAATTAACATATTGGGATTTTGAAAAAAACAGAAGTATGAAGGATTTTTTGTTTGATTTTATTAACAATTGAGGAAAAAGGTATTTCACTTTATTTTAGTTTTATTCGTTTTTACAAGTCTTTTATTTCCACAGGTTCAATTTGATTCAGAATCCGCTTGCTTCTGGATAAAAAATCTGTCTGATCAAAAATTTGAAGGGAGGAAAACCGGTGTAAAAGGAGGATATGAATCTTCAATGTGGATAGCAGAACAAATGAACAAATTCGGCTTAAAACCTGGTGGGGATAATGGAACCTATTTTCAGAATTTCCCTCTTCTTGTAACTGAAGAAATAGAACCCGTTCAAGTTGAATTAATTGATCCTGTAAAAGGAAGAAAAAAATATTTTTATGATGACGATTTCACGCTATTTACAAATAGCGGGTCTGGTGAATTCACTTCAGAAATTGCGTTTATCGGTGTTGGAATATCAGAACCTGACAGGGGTTGGGATGATATTAAGGGAATGGATTTAAAGGATAAAGTACTTATAGTTTATCGTGTTTCACCTCTTGATGGAAAAAACTGGAGTACAGAAGTTCTGCGAAATTATAAAATGAAACTCGCCAGGAAACTTGGAGCAAAGGCGGTTTTAGTTTATCAGCAGGAAACGCCAATTCAGGGCGGTGCTATTCAGGAGCATTCTTATCAACCGGATATACCGGGGCTTTATATCTCTAAACAGGTATTACGAGATATTTTAAAAGGGGAGAAAATTAACGTTGATAATTTATTAAACGACTGCCGCAGAGAACCTACAGCTTTCAAGATTAAAAATAAAAAGATGTATTTTAATGTAAATTTAAAAAAATCAAGTAACGGCGTGGGAAGAAATGTAATTGGAATATATCATGGTTCTGACCCGGTTCTGAAAGATGAATATATCGTAGTGGGAGGTCACATGGACCATGTCGGCAGTTCTGCAAGCGGAATTACATATTATGGTGCAGATGACAATGCTTCCGGTACAGGCGTGGTAATGGAGTTAGGCAGGTCTCTGGTTTTAAATAATATTAAAACCAAAAGATCAGTGATATTTATCGGATTTGGAGCAGAAGAACAGGGTTTAATTGGTTCAAATTTCTTTGTAAATCACCCAACTGTGCCAAAAGAGAAAATTGTTGCAATGATGAATTTTGATATGGTAGGTAATGGTGATGGAGGAGTTGGGGTTGGAGCCGCTGAACAATTCCCTGGTATTTGGGAAAATATCGAGAATAATCTGGACACTGAGGAAATAAAAAATACCCGGACATTTATGAGTACCGGTGAGGGCAGAGGTGGAAGTGATAATTACCCTTTCATGCAAAATCATATTCCGGCGATAGGTTTTTATTCTTCCGGCAGACATCCTTTTTACCATAAACCGGAAGATGATTTCGATCTTATTAATCCTGTTTCTATTCAAAATGTGGGAGATATTGCTCTCAAGTTTCTGCTTGGTATTGCTGATTATGATCAAGGTTTGGAGGACGGATTTAGAAATTACAGATATTTGTTTTATACACGGTTTCAGGTAGACTTTTCAAATAAAGAAATTGATATTAATGATAAAATGTTTTCCGAGTACTGGAATAGAGGAATAAACGGTATATTGTATCCTGTTAAATTGCTGGATATCAACGATTCAGGAATGAAAACAAGCTTATTTATGAATAATATCACAAAAGGTATAAATTCAACCGGTAAAATATCTCTTCTGGAAGGGAATTCAAGGCTTTCGTCTATAGCTGGACGCAATAACCTGGCAGTGATTCTCTGTTCTGAAGAAACGGATATTTTTAATAATAATCCTGATTTACTGGATATATATGCAAAGCTTGGACTAAAAGCAGTGATGTTTAACATGACTGACCGGAATGTATTTGATGCAGGGGAGCTAACAGGTTTTGGAAGAAAATTGATTTCACATTCAAAAAAAGCTAATGTGTTTTTGTTTTATAATTATCGCGGAAGAGAAAAGTTGTCAACAATATTTGATGGATTAAATCATATCCCTTTTATTATAACCTCTGAAAATAATTTACTAAATCTGGATAAGGGTGAATTGGATTTTCTTATTGAGAAGAGATCAAAGCTAATTATTTCAGTAAATGGAACAAAAACAAAAGAACTGAGTGATTTAATAAAAGACATTAATGGGGAATTAGTAAAACTTGATATGTCAAATTTACCAAAAGAAGATGTTTTTTCGATATTGAAGAGTATCCATGAAAATGGAATAACTTATGAAAAATTAATGCAGCTATTAAACATGAATATATTTTAGAATATTTTTACTGTCATTTTAACATTTGTTAATGAAATAAATAAGCTGGATATTTTAAAAAGAGCTTGACAAAAAACATGATTTTAATTAAATTCTATTCTTGAAACTATTTTTATGTTTTTCCTCAACCTTTCCCATCAATGAAAAATAATTTAAAAGTTTAAAGAAAATATTTATGGTGGAGGAGATTTGGCAGAAGTTGTTCTTAATGTTCTTAGTAAAGTATTTGATAAGAAAGTAGTAGCGGTTGATAATATTAGTCTAAAAATGGCAGATAAAGAATTTGTTGTATTAGTCGGGCCTTCGGGTTGTGGTAAATCTACTACATTAAGAATGATAGCCGGTTTGGAAGAGATAACCAAAGGAGAGATATTTATAGATGATCGGCTTGTTAACGATGTCCCTCCCAAGGATAGAGATATTGCAATGGTTTTTCAAAACTATGCATTATATCCTCATATGACTGTTTTTGATAATATGGCTTTTGGTCTAAAATTAAGGAAATTCCCAAAAAAGGAGATTGAACAGAGGGTTAAAGATGCTGCGGTTATCCTTGGGATTGAAGACTTGTTAAACAGGAAGCCAAAAGCACTTTCAGGTGGTCAGAGGCAAAGAGTCGCAGTTGGCAGGGCAATTGTACGAAAACCGAAAGTATTTTTATTTGACGAACCTCTGTCTAATCTTGATGCCAAATTAAGAGTTCAAATGAGAACTGAGATAAGTAAATTGCATTCTAAACTGGAAACTACAATGATATATGTTACTCATGATCAGGTCGAAGCAATGACCATGGGTGACAAAATTGTTGTCATGAAAGACGGGAAGATTTGTCAAACCGATTCCCCGTTGAATCTGTATGATAAACCCAGCAATTTATTTGTTGCAAGTTTTATTGGAAGTCCATCAATGAACTTTTTTGATGGAAAAATTGTTAAAAATAATGGACTGAATTTCAGTGTATTGGATAAAATTCTTTTTCAGATACCTGAAAAATATTATAATTCATTAAATAAATACATTGATAAACCGATTATTATGGGTGTAAGACCCGAACATATAATGGAGGTAGACAAGGAAACTGAGAATTCATTTTCGTGTGATGTGGAAGTAGTGGAACCGATGGGAAATGAGACTTTTTTGTATCTTAAACTGGGAGAAAAGAGTTTTGTTTCCAGATTTAATACTGATAAGATTTATCGTTATGGTCAAAAAAGTCTTTTAAGGTTTGATCTTGAGAGATCGCATTTTTTTGATCCTGTGTCAGAAATATCAATCTTCGAAAAATCTTAATATTCAGAAATTACCTTCCATAGGTTATATAAATTACATATCAGTTCATTTGTAGATAACCTTATTAAAAAATAATCATAAATTAACATTATGGAGATGTAATATGGATCTTGCTCAATTAAAAAAGATGAAGATTTCAGAACTAAATAAAATAGCACTGGAGTTGGAAATCCCTGGAATATCTGGTCTTCGCAAGCAGGAGTTGATTTTTAAAATTTTAGAAGCCAGGACAAATAAAGATGGTTTTATATTTTCAGAAGGTGTATTGGAGGTGCTGCCGGATGGCTACGGTTTTTTAAGATCTCCTAATTATAATTATCTTCCGAGTCCGGATGATATTTATGTGTCACCTTCCCAGATTAAAAGATTCGGGCTTCAGACCGGAGATACTGTTTCAGGTCAAATCAGACCGCCTAAAGACAATGAAAGATTCTTCGCTTTGCTTAGAGTTGAAGCTGTAAATTTTGAAAATCCTGAAGAAATTAAAAATAAAATATTGTTTGATAATTTAACTCCTCTTTTTCCGGAAGAAAAACTAATTCTCGAAAACGGTCCAACAAACTTTTCTATGAGAATAATGGATATGTTAACACCGATAGGTAAGGGGCAAAGAGGTTTAATTGTAGCACAACCTAAGACCGGAAAAACCGTTTTGTTACAGAATATTGCAAATAGTGTTTTAATTAATCACCCTGAAGTTATTTTGATCGTTCTTCTTATAGATGAACGACCTGAGGAAGTAACTGAAATGGAAAGAAATGTGGAAGCTGAGGTAATCAGCTCAACATTCGATGAACCTTCGGAGAGACACGTTCAAGTTGCAGATATGGTTCTTGAAAAAGCGAAAAGACTTGTTGAACACAAAAAAGACGTGGTAATCCTTCTTGATAGTATTACAAGACTTGCACGTGCGAATAATGCAGTTGTACCGCACAGCGGAAAGATATTATCAGGTGGTGTTGATTCTAATGCTCTGCATAGACCCAAAAGATTCTTTGGGGCTGCCAGAAATATAGAAGAAGGAGGCAGTTTAACAATTATAGCCACTGCATTGATCGATACAGGCAGCAGAATGGATGAAGTGATTTTTGAGGAGTTCAAAGGAACTGGTAATATGGAATTAGTTCTTGATAGAAAATTAACAGATCGAAGAATATTTCCTTCAATCGATATTAATAAATCCGGAACAAGAAAAGAAGAAAAACTGATGACAAAATATGAGCTTCAAAGATTATGGATATTAAGAAAACTGCTGGCTGAAATGAATATTATTGAAGCAATGGAGTTCTTATTAGATAAAGTTGGTGAGACCAAATCAAACAAGAAGTTTATTGAATCGATGAGCAGATAAAAAAATATTGATTATATTTAATTTTATAATTAAATTAAATATTCTAAAATCAGGAGGTAAGTTGTGAAAAAAGGGATTCATCCGAAATATGAAGAAGCTACGGTTTCCTGTGCCTGTGGAAATTCATTTAAGACAAAGAGTACGAAAAACGAAATAAAAGTTGAAATTTGTTCTTCGTGTCATCCGTTTTTTACAGGAAAGCAGAAACTCGTCGATACAGCTGGACGTGTAGAAAAGTTCATTAAAAAATACAATATCAAAGAAAAATAAACAATTAAGCTGCGATATTATAAAATTCTTAACCCATTTTAGAAAATCCGGTTCTAGAATGGGTTTTAATTTATTTGGATAAGTCAAATATGGAAGCACAAGTTGGTGGTCAGGCAGTAATAGAAGGAGTAATGATTCGTTCTCCTAAGTATATTGCAACAGCAGTAAAATCCCCGAATGGCAAGATATATCTTAAAAAAGATAAATATAATTCATTTGCTAAGAAATACAAGCTGAATAACATACCCGTCATTAGAGGTGCAGTTATTCTAATTGAATCTTTAGTTATTGGAATAAAAGCCCTAATGTGGTCTGCTGAAATTGCTTCAGATGAATCAGAACAAAACGAAGAAAAATCAGACAAAAATAAAAAAGGAAGTTTTTTTCAGAAATTAAGCATGGTTTTCTCTTTGATTTTAGGACTCAGTCTTGGTATTGGTCTGTTCTTTTATTTACCACTGTATTTAACCGATCTGTTAGGCATAAAAGAAGGAATCCTTTTTAATATTGTAGATGGTATTATACGATTAATTATATTTGGTTTATACATATTTTTAATCTCTTTGTGGAAAGAATTTCGAAGAATTTTTGAATTTCATGGTGCAGAACACAAAAGTATATATTCTTATGAAAATGGTGAAAAACTAACTGTTGAAAATGCGCGAAAGCATTCAACACTTCATCCAAGATGTGGTACTTCTTTTCTTTTAATAGTGATGATCACCAGTATGATAGTATTTATTTTTTTAGGAAGACCGGACAGTATTTCCGATAAGTTGATCAGATTTTTATTTATTCCTGTGATTGCCGGTATTTCTTATGAGATTTTAAAGTTTTCAGGTAAATTTAAACAGAACTCCATAGTAAAACTTTTAATACTTCCAGGTTTAATGCTTCAAAAGGTTACAACAAAAGAGCCGTCAGATGAACAACTTTACATTGGTCTAACGGCTCTAAAATATTCACTTGATGATATTCCGGTAAGCGAACCGGATATCATATTAATTTCTTAATATATTATATCAATCTTCTATTTAAACAACCTCTTTCTTGGATTATACTTTAACATGACCTTTTTCTTAGAATCCGGTGATATTAAAGTATAAATTTGAGTAGTGGCAATTGTATTATGGCCTAAAATATCCTGAACAGATTTCAAATCGGCACCTGCTTCTAATAGCATTACAGCCAGTGTATGTCTTAAAGAATGAGGAGTTATGTCTTTTTTAATACCTGCTTTTACACGGTATTGTTTAAACATCTTTTGGACAGCATTTGCATGAAGCTCTTTTCCATTCCTGTTAACAAAGAACTTTTTGGTTTTGGAACCTTTTTTTATCCTCATATTATAATATTCCTTTAATGCAACTAATACATCTTCACTGTTAATATAAAGATCACGTTCTTTGTTGCCTTTTCCGGTAATGTGAATTGTTCCATCTGTAAAATTAATCCTTTCAGTCTCTAAATTAATCAGTTCACTCAATCTCAATCCTGTCGAAAATAATATTTCCAGAATAGCCTTGTCCCTGACAGTATCTTCAATAGCTTGTTCAGTTCTCTTGATTGCCTGACTGCTCAGCTTTCTGATCTCTAATTCTCTATCAAGCATTTTTCTTTCAATAATAGGTGCGACAAGCAATTTTCCTACTTCCTGTTTAGATAATGTCTTCGGCAGTTTTCGTTTCACTCTAAATCCTTTAGCGATTTTGGTCATGGGTGAGGAAGTAATATGATTTTTCATCTCAAGAAACTTATAGAACGCACGAACTGCTGCAATTCTGCGTTTGATAGTAGAATCCTGATATTTATCGCTATCGTAAATATCAGTGAAATACTTAACCAGTAGGTTTTCAGAAATTTTCGAAAGATCTTTTTCACCATCGATCCATAATGCAAATATCTGCAAATCCGAAGAATAAGAAATGTAGGTTTTTTCAGATAATCGCCTTTCCTTTTGGATGTACAGGAGAAATTTTTTAATGCCTTCGTTTAACTTCATAATTCCCTCTCTTTTTTTGTTTCTTTTGCTGTTTTATCGATTCCCAATTTATTAATTTATCATTTTAGCTATAATATAATTAAACCAATTTTACATTTCAAGAAATATTTT
>JBHPGK010000173.1:0-7833 GCA_042570605.1 Candidatus Zhuqueibacterota bacterium | reverse complement strand
AAAATCCGGTTCAACTTCAACAATTTCGCCGGCTTTCACAGAGTTTTTCCCACTTTTCACTGCCAGTATTTTTTCAGAAAAAGTCATACCCATATGTTTATACCTCACTACTAAGTCGCTTCAAAATTTGTGAAATCACTGTGATGTAAAATAACTGCTTCCGGTGTACGTTTTGAATGGTCGCCTTCTTTGGAATGAACAGCAATAATATGTACAACCTCTTCCGGCAGACCCCATTTATAAGCCATATTTGCCCCGGAAAAAGGGTGTCTCAGTAATTTGCCTTTATAGCTTTTTACAAATTTATTTCCCTCTTTAGAGATTTCTATCATTTTACCGACATCATGAAGCAAAGCCCCTGCAAGAAGAATATCCATATCAATTTTGATCTTATCCGCATAAACATTTTTCATAGCTTTAGCCATCCCGATACAGCAGTTAACAACACCGCGATTATGATCAATAAAGCTGATATCTGTATCCTCTATCAGCAGCGTATAAGGCATTTCTGTTAATTCCTTTATCTCCCATCCACCTTCTTTTATCCCTTCTTCCCAGACCTTTAATACTTTATTTTTCAGATCTGTATTTTTAATAAGATTGAATTCAGGCATTAATTCTAATAATTCTTTCATTTTTATCTCCTAAGACAATTATAACTCCCGTTCAGGATTTCCCGTATACTTGTGGTCAGACGGATGAATTTTCCGCATAACCTTCATTTTGTTTTTTTCTTCAAATGCATGGGCAACAAGTCCTGTTATTCTTGAAATAGCAAAAAAGCTGTTTGCAATTTCTTTAGGAAATCCCATCTCAAGGCTGACAGCAGCAATTGCACCGTCAACATTAATAGGTAAATCCTTTCCAAGGTTTTCTTTAATTACTTTTGAAGTGATTTCTGCAAACTTTATGTGTTTCCCGGCAATTTTTAATTCTTTTGCCATACCGATCAATTTCCTGGTTCTTGGATCATCTGTATGTATCCTGTGACCAAATCCCGGTATTCTTTTTTTAACAATTTTATATTCATCATAAATCTTTCGGGACGCTTCTTCAAGTGAGATGGTCTCATTATGTGCTTTATCCACTCCGGTTTTCAAAAATTCCATACAGCCTTCTATCGCTCCCCCGTGGAACTGTGATATTGCTAAAATCCCTCCTGCTATAGCTGCATTCATATTTGCCCCGGTCGAAGCAATTGTCCTTGCTGCAAGCGCTGATGGCGGAGTCGCACCGTGGTCTATTGAGGATACAAGTATAGCGTCCATCATTTTTGATTCGGGATCAGTAGGAAGTTCACCTTTTAAAGCAAGAAAAATAACAGAAGAGAAAGGAATTTCACCCATCAGTTTATCTATTGCATAACCCCTCAAAAGAATTTTATTGGGATTGATCCCCGTAATATCAGTTTCCCATTTAAGTTCCGACATTATTATACTCCCAATTTAATGTTTTAAATTCAGATATTAACCTTTTTCAAACATTTCATCCAGGTCATCATTGTTATGAAGCCATTTTGAGATTGCCTGACCTTTCAAAAAAATAAACAAAATCACCCCAAAAGCCAGGGCTCCTAATAGCATCCAGAAAATATAGATTTTTTTCATTTTCCATCTCCCGACATTTATAATGAATCAAGAACTTTTTTTGTAACTTCAGGGATTTTACTGAAATCATCGACAATATATGCACCA
This sequence comes from Candidatus Zhuqueibacterota bacterium, assembly GCA_042570605.1. Classification (GTDB taxonomy): domain Bacteria; phylum SM23-31; class SM23-31; order JBHPGK01; family JBHPGK01; genus JBHPGK01. The sequence continues at coordinate 6,139 of JBHPGK010000173.1, read as the reverse complement.
ACCTCTTTCAATCTTTTTACTTTACCTTCATGAGTTCCTTTATTTCCTTCAATAATGGCACCCGCATGAGAGAACCTTGTTCCGGATTTTGCAGCTGCACCTCCAATATAAGCAACTAAAGGTTTTGTGAAAATTCCTTTTTCAATAAGGTCTGCAACATTTTCTTCCTGAGACGTCCCTATCTCACCAAACATAACAACAACTTTGGTCTGGTCGTCCTCCTGAAATAATTTAATTACTTCCTGATGAGGCAGACCTATTACTGAATCGCCTCCAACGTGAATAATGGTGCTTTCACCCAAACCATATTTTGTCAAATAATAAGATATTGAGCTTGTAATTCCGCCGCTCCTTGAGGTTACTCCGACCGGTCCGGGTTTAAACCATTCCCTTGCTGAAGCTGCTCTCCCTCCAATCATACCCACAACTGCTTTTCCCGGACTTAACACACCCAGGGTATTTGGACCAATAAACCGTGCACCTTTTTGTTCGGCTTTTTTTGCAATTTCCAGTACATCATATATCGGTACTCTGTCCGGAACAATCACCAGCAGCTTAATGCCTGCATCAATAGCTTCTATTGCGGCACCTTTAACAAGCGGAGCAGGCACAAATATCGCACTTATGTCAATGTCTCCAAAATCCTCAACAGCTTCAATAACAGTATCATAAACAGGGATACCGAATATTTCCATACCTGCTTTTCCCGGAGTTGAACCTGCTACAACATTAGTACCGTATTCAACCATCAATTTAGTCCGTGTCTGCCCTTCTCTTCCAGTGATACCCTGAACAATAACTTTTTTCGTTTCATCTATCAAAATTGCCATTTCAAACTCCCTGTTAATTCTTTTTTAAATATTCCTCCAACCCTGGAATCGGTAACCTGATATAAACTGCATTTTTTCCTCTTGCCAGGCATTCAAGTTCACAAGCAAGACATTCGATGCATTTACCTTTTTTTGCATCTTCTTCCGGAATTGCCAAAACACATTTATCATTATCAAGTTTCAGAATTTTCGGGATGCATACATCAATACAAATTTTGCTTTGACATTTTTTACATAATGCATGATCTATTTCGATTTTTCCTGTTATTGTTTCGAAACTGTAGACTTTTTCAGGTTTGCTTAACTTTTTCTTTTTCAGGGAAATTTCATTTTCATTTTTTTCATCAATTAATTTCCTGAGCCTGCCCGCACAGAATTCTGCACTGTCATCTCTGCCGTATGCTTCCAGTTCAGCAGGAAATTCTTTTGAGAATTCGTTCAATATTTCAATGGCTTTTTCTTCTAAATTCCCGCCAAGCCTGATAACAGCAGGTATTTTCAGTTCTTCTTCAATAAAAGCTTTAACAAGACCCCTTGCAGAATGAAATTGTTCCTGACTTGCCACCCCGGAACCGGACCCAAAATAACCATCAATATTTTTTTGAGACAGGATGATCTTTGCTGCTCTGTACACCTTGGAAGCCGGAGGATTTCCACTTGTATCAGTAAAATTGGCAATTTTGAAACCGTTTGAAAGAAGTGCATCCATGGACATCATTGATCCCCCACCACCTGCACCGTGAAATCCTACAAAATTCTCACTCTTATTAAAATCCTTGTTCATTTGAATAAAATAGAAAGTGCCTCTATAGTCATTCTTTTCTACGTTATAAGCGATTTTATCAAGTTCTGTAGGAGGTCTGTGAAATTCTCGTGCAATTTCAATATTAAGTTCAGGATGCCTGAAAACCGCATAATCGTCAATTGTAATTCTGCAGTCACAAGCCAATATCTTATCATCATCGGTTAAAACAAGAGGATTTATTTCAGCAGACCTGGCTTCATATTTCCTGGCAAGGTCATAAAGTTTTTTAATCACATCACCCAGTTTTAAAAGTAATTTACTCTCAATCCCTGCTTTTTTACAAATATATCTTGCCTGATGTTCTTCGATCCCTTCCTGAATATTCACCCTGTATTTATATACTTTATCAGGGTGTTTCTGAACAATTTCTTCTATCCCGGTACCTCCGACTGAACTGAAAATCAAAACCGGTGATTTTGAATTATCATCTATGATCAAACCTGCATAAAATTCTCTTTTTATATTGATCTGTTCTTCAATTAAAACTTTATCAACTTCAAATTCCTTTATCTTCAAAGAAAACATTGACTCCGCGGCTTCAACTACCTCTTCGGGAGTGTTCGCAAATTTAATGCCGCCTTTCTCTTTTCTTCCTGTAACCCATATTTGTGCTTTTACTACAACCGGACAGCCCATAACTTCTGCTATTTTCTTTGCTTCTTCAAGTGAACCTGCAACTCTGCCCTGCGGTATATTTATACCCATTTCTCTTAACAGCTCTTTACCGATATATTCATGAATTCTCGCCAAGACGTATCCTCCTATTTTTGATGCACATGAAAAGCCTCATCCGCATGATATGAACTTCTTACAAGCGGCGCAGAAAAAGACATAAATCCAATTTCGTCTGAAAATATTTTTAAATAGTCAAACTCTTCCGGTGTATAGAATTTTTTAATTTCATAATGCTGATTTGAAGGTGCTAAATACTGACCTATAGTAATAATATCAACATCTGACTTTCTAATATCCAAAAGTGTCTCTTTAATTTCTTCAATTGTTTCACCAAGACCGATAATTATTCCGGATTTACTAATTATGCGTTTACCGTTTTTTATATTTTTAAGAATATTTAAAGATCGTTCATATTCAGCCTGGGGCCGGACTTCAGGATAGAGTCTTTTTGCCGTTTCAATATTATGATTTATCACATCCGGTTCGGCTTTCTTTACTGTTTCCAGGTTATTAATATTTCCTTTAAAATCAGGGATTAAAACTTCTATTTTAACACCGGGATTTAGTTCTCTAACTGCAGTGATTGTATCGTTAAATTGTCCCGCTCCCCCGTCAGGAAGATCATCCCTCGTAACCGATGTTATCACAACATAAGACAGGTTCATTGACTTAACTGTTTCAGAAAGTCTGAAAGGCTCGTCTTTGTCCACCGGAAGAGGTTCCTGATTTATTATATTACAGAATGTACAATTCCTTGTACAGACATTGCCAAGTATCATAAATGTAGCTGTTCCTCTTCCAAAACACTCTGAAATGTTCGGGCATTTTGCATCCTGGCAGACAGTATTTAATTGATTCCTGTCGAGAAGGTTTTTCACAGAAATGTATCCATCATTTAAATTTAATTTTGTTCTAATCCAGTCAGGTTTTTTCATAATATTCACTTTTATCTTAATCTAAAAAGTTAAGTATTATAGATATTAATTTCAAGATTTTTCGGAAAACAAAATAAAAAAAGCAGTCTGTAAAGACTGCTTATAGATAAAACGATTATAAAACTAATTTCACTTTTATAGTATTGACTCAAGTGTTGAAACTATTCTTTTTTTGGGGACTGCACCTAAAATCTGTTCGATGACTTTTCCCTCTTTAAAGTAAAGAAGGGTCGGGATATTCAAAATTCTATATTTCGCAGTTGTCTCCTGATTAGAGTCCACATCCAGTTTTCCGACTTTAACTTTTCCTTTAAATTCTGTTGCAATTTCCTTTATTGAAGGTGCGATCATTTTACACGGTCCACACCATTCTGCCCAGAAATCGATCAGGACAGGGACTTTGGATTTTAGAACTTCTTCCTCAAAATTTGAATCAGTAAGAGTAATTACATTTTCTGCCATAATTCCCCCATAAATGTTATTGGAATTCAGATAATAAATTTAAATAAAAAAAGGGTAATGTCAAGGTTAATTTTTAGAAAATATATTTGCTGTTTTCATTTACCTTACATCGTATTTCATAAAAGAAAGATATGAGAGTACAAAGAATAAAATCGAGTAAAAAATCAGTATTCCGAAATCCAAAACAATATTACTCAATGATTCCGTAACCGACTCTTCTTTATATTCAAATCTCGGTATATCTGACAGGTCTAATTTCGCAGTGTTCTTGTCGGGATTATTCATATTTGCAATTCTCTGTTTCTGGTTTTCATAAAATCTACTGGTAACGTATTTTGAAAACGGTACCTGAAAGGAATTTACAGAATTCACAAGGCGCTCATGACTTTCAATTCCTGTCTGGGCAATATTCATTGAAGAATACCTCAGAGTAGAAGCAGGCGAAATCCTTGATATGTACATTGCAAGCAGCCTTTGATATTTCTTTTTTGATTCATATTCTTCATCGATCTGCTTATTTTTTCTTTCGATTTCTTTATTCGTTATTTCTAACTGGTCCTGATAATTTTTCATAAATCTATCCATGTATTCTTCCCTTGATTCCCCTTCTTTAATTGGATTCTCTTTGGAGTAATTCATCGCTTTGTTCTGATAGTTTCTAAAAGCTTCTTTTCTTACTTCAGATTTCTGATAAGTGATCTCATGCGATGACGGGATACTGTATAATTGACGGGAGATCATAACACTTGATTTGGGGATAACAGTAACAAAAATCACCCAGATAAATAATAAGACCAGGAAACTGACAGAAGACCTGTTCGTTTTACAGGAAACCATTAAACCAAGCGTAAAGAACATCAATAAATACAAAAGATATGACACTAACAATAACAGAATTCTTATCCAATTATCACCGGTTATTGAAATATCAGGATATAAACTGAAAATGATAATACCGATCAGAAAGGGAATAAAAAATGGAACCAGAATACTTAAAAAGCTGCCAATGCTTTTTCCAAGGATCAAAATATCTCTCGGAACTTTATTTGACATGATCAACTTAAGTGTTCCTCTTTCTTTCTCACCGGAAATTGCATCATAGGTAAATAAAATTACAAATAAACTCATTACGATCCTTACAATGAAGTCAAGATCAAGGGGACCAAAAATCGAGAAAATCGGATTGGTCGTAAATTTCGGCTTTTGGAACTCAGTAGAAACCGGGGTTAATCCAGCCACATTTGTTACCCTTCCTAAATTGCCCTCTATTCCTCTAACAATTGCACTTAATACCGCAGGTCTCTTGAAAATACTAATAGATGTCGGGAAAGACTCTAGGGTCGCATTATCAATAGTCTCACGGTTTAAAGAAACGCCTGCATTATATTCTTTTAAATCACTTTTATAATCATTTATTCCGGTAATAAAGGCTATGATAATCAAAACAAAGCACAAAAGATAAGTTATATAAAACTTAGGACTGGTTATATTATCCAGAAGCTCTTTTTTTATGATATCTAAAAGCATAGTACCTCCAACTTAAATATGAGAGTAATACTAATAAATATAAAATATTGCAGCTGAATAGAACAAATATAAAATAAGTTCCATTATAGATACTTTGGAAAAATGAAAAATATTTTTTCAATATGCAAGTAAAAAATTAAAAATAATGAGATTGGAGATACTGATGATAATAAAGAAATAATCAAAAAAGAATGGGAAAAACTACCCTATATTGTCAATTATCCGGTTTGCGACATCGTTCATGACCTGAGGCTGATTATAAAAACCGGACTCGATCTTCTGCCTGACCTCTTTTAACTTGTCATCTCTTACATCGGGAGTAGTTTTTAATGCAGATAGAGCTGCTTTACGAACAGCCTGCGAACTTTGAAGAGATCTCGCCTTGGGAGAAATCTGGACTTGATCTGCTACAGTAGTACCCTCAGAAGAGGTCTTCTTTTTGGGGACAGTCTTTTTAACAGGCTGAGAATTGGAAATGGGTGAAATTTCACTGATATTCATAAATTAAACTCCGGATTATAGCATTCCAATTAAATAACTTATCAATATTACAATAAAATAACATAGAAGTCAAGAAAAAAGTTCCTTAGAAGTTTTCCGGAAATTAATTCTTTGGATAGTCGTAGAAAAAAATGATATTTTGAATTTAAAAACTGATTGCCTGGTTTTTAAACCGTTTAAATTTTAGGAAACAATGACTGCAAAAGCATTAAACTGAAAATAAAAATATCCCGTTAGGGATAAAATGTTTATAGCCTATGCAGTATATACCCGGCAATCTTAAATTTTTAAGTCCCGTAGGGACGAAATATAATAAAAAATGGATTGCTTTACAATATGTTATCATAACTGTCCGGTAAAACTGCAAGGCAACAATATGTAATATCTTGTTATAACACAACTTA
>JBHPGK010000172.1:0-7932 GCA_042570605.1 Candidatus Zhuqueibacterota bacterium | reverse complement strand
GACTCCCTCGTAATGACAGTCAATTATTTTGATTTTTTTGTTTTCACACAGTCTGTCCGATCGGGAATCTCATGGAGTAAAGTCCTTTGTAGTAGTAGATTCCCCCGAGTTCTAAGGATCGGAACGACAGTTTTATATCAAAATTGTTTCCTGTTAAAAATAATAATTGCCAGTGTGAGCGTCGCAGCCGTGACAAGCAGGCTTATTCCGATTGAAAAAAGCGACTGGAAAGGAAGGTTGAGCATCGCGGGTAATACAGTCACAACAGCGACCTGGTTGCCGCCGTAGAGCACCAGAATCACACCAACAAGGACAGATGGAGAAACCACTCCTATCAGCACACCGGCTGAAGCGGTTACGGACATCATTGAAAAGCTGAAGAACAGTGACTGCCCCGTCTGCATTAACAGTGAAGTCGTTATACCTTCGGCACTGAAATAATCAACTATAAGACCGATCATCACGGAAATAAACGCAGCGATGATTATACATGTATAAACAGCAAGGTATTTGCCCATCACAATGCTCCACCTTTTTACAGGCCTGATCAGGAACAGCGGGTATACACCTTTGCTTTTTTCATGAATTATGCTTACAGCAAGCATAATTGAAGAGAGCGTTCCGCTCAGGCTCGAAACTACAAGCGCAGAGAGCATCGTCAGCGGTAATTCCCTCTGGCTGGCTTCCGGTTTCAATATGTGAAACATAACAGCTATCATCGGGAGTCCCGTCCAGAGGAAAAGCATGACTTTCGATTTGTAAAATCCTTTAAGTTCATCTTTGTACATTAACTCTAAACTCATGATGCCTGCCCTCCTTCAATGAATTTCAGGTAGACATCATCGAGGCTCGGCTCCACCTGAGTAATACTTCTTATCCTGCAGTCGAGTGATATCAGTTTTTTTATAATATTGTCCACCGTTTCATCCATGTCCTGCTCAGGATTCATGTGAAATAGCAGTACACCCTCCCGTATCAGTTCAAAATTCCTGACGCCTTTAATTTCCCCGATATTCTTACATTTGTCCAAACCACCTGATAACCTGACCTCTATATCTTCCGCTACTTTAAAATCCGACTTCAGTTCATTAAGAGTACCTGTTTTCAATATCCGCCCATGATCTATTATCCCGATCTTTGTTGCAATATCCTGCACATCACTGAGAATATGTGACGAAAATATGACGGTCACTCCTTCGGAACTTAATTCCTTTATTATCGATTTAAGGTGCACCCTGCTGCCGGGATCGAGCCCCGAAAGCGGCTCATCCAGGACAAGGAGTTCCGGCTCATGAAGCAGTGCCTGTGCAAGCCCTAATTTTTGTGTCATTCCACCCGAAAGATGGACGACCTTTTTATGGCGTTCTTTATTCATGCCGACAAAATCAAGCACCCGGACAATGCGTTTTTCAAGAACGTCACCGGTCAATCCCGAAAGTTTTCCGAATGTATTCAGGACATGATCGACCGTCCTCCACTCCTGGAAAGCTACCTCCTGCGGCATGTACCCGAGCACTCTGTGGACATCGTACCGTTCCTCCGGCATTTTAAAACCGCCGACAGTCAGGTCTCCGCTAAACTCACTGATAAGCCCGACAAGTATCTTTATCGTGGTGGTCTTGCCCGCTCCGTTAGGTCCGATATACCCGAAAATTTCACCTTTCTGTATCTTTAGTGAAATATTATTGAGCGCAAGAAGATCCCTGTACCTTTTGGACAGGTCTTTTATCGATACCATAAAACCGTTTTCCGTCATATTTCCTCACAGATATTGTATTATTGTACTATTTAACTATTACAATTATTATATACCGAAATTTACTAAAAATGTTTCAAATGTTCCTGCATTTTTTACCGCTGAAGCACGGAGGCACAGAGAAATTTTTATGTAAGGGCGTTTCATGACATGCCCTGTAGTGACCACCGATTTCTGCGGGACAGGCAGGCTGTCGCTTCGCTTCTCGCAATGACACCTCCATAGCGTGTCATTCCCGTGAAATCGGGACACACAGGATGACAGTGGGGTGCTATTCATGGTAGGTGATTCTTCACTGAGCTCAGAATGACAGTCACTTATTAATGCAGCAGATGAATTTCAGCGTATCGTTTCCGGTATTTTTAAATCCGTGAACGAGGTCGCCCTCAACAAAAACAAAATCGCCTTCCTTCATCGGTTTTTCATCATCTTCAAGGAAAACGGTACCCTCACCTGTCACAACGTATATCTCGTGAACATAAGGATGGTTATGAAGCGGAACTACTCCGTCTTTTTCAATTATAGCAAGCCGCATGTAAAAATGTTCGGCTCCATCTTTTTCCCCTATAAGCCATTTTATGCCTGCGTTTTTCACTCCTTCAAGCGACAAACCGTCTGTTTTAACTTCATTTACATTTTTTACAAACATTGCAGTACCTCATTTATTTTTTTTTCATAATTTATTAAAACAAAATAATCAAATCGAAAATCCCGGTTTTAATGCAAACCTATCCCGAGTACTCGGGATGCCCTACATGTTTGAATTCATGTCGGAATATTATCCGGATTTACGACAGTCGTTTCATGAAATCCCGAATAATACGGGACACGCGCCCCTACGGTATTTTTCTTTGTGTGATTTGCGTGAATTATTTCGGACAGAACACTGTTCTGTCCCTACAAACACATACTCTGTGTTTCCGGATATATCTCTTAATTCTTTCCGCCAAAGGCGGATCTGCCTCAGGCAGAAATTCTTAATTCCTAACTCTTAACTCTTAATTATTAATTAATATTTCTCTCTTTTACCGTAGAACAGGTCATCACCAAAAACCGAAACCGTTCGCGCAAAAGATGAATTCTTAATTCCTTTCCGCACTGCATTGTGAATAAATGACCTTGGATGACTGAACGGGCAGACCTTCATACAGAGCCCGCAGTCTGTCCCGGCAACCCTCCAGTACCGCATGCAGCTCTCAATATCGAGCTGCCATTTTTCCACTCCCCTGACACATTCCTTTTGCCCTGAAGGAATAGCTCCGGAGGGGCAGTTTTCTGCACATTTAAGGCACTTTTCACAGAAATCCTGCACCCCTATATTAATGGGTTTATCTGCTTCCAGGGGCATATCGGTAGTAACCGCACCAAGCCTTGCCCTTGAGCCGGTCTCCGGGATTATCAGGTATCCGTGTCTCCCGAGTTCGCCAAGCCCTGCAAAGTACGCTAAAGGCGGAAGTATAACCTCATAACAGGCATCCATATTAACGCTTGCACTGTATCCGAGAGTCCTGATATACTTAGCCAGCCCGATAGCAATATTTGCAGCCTGCAGGTACCGGTGGGCAGTCTCCTCGGTTATTTCAACATACGGGGACTTCTGCACCATCAGATAGTCCATCTCAACGGTAAAAACAACAGAATAATTATGTCCGGTAAAGATCTCCTTTCCCCATGTGTCCGGGCGTCTCCCGTGATGTGTATAAACAAAAGCTTTATCCAGCGGGGCAATTCCCGCACTTTTTGCGCCCAGGTCAACAGCAAGTTTTTTCAGCTCTCTGCCCGCTTTTTCCGGTTCTAATTCCTGTCTTTGCGGATTAACCTCTCCATCTGCCTGAAGCCTTAATCCATTGATGATCTCGAAGACCTCTCTTGCTGATCCTGATTTGACAGGATCGTAATATTTTCCGCCCGGATCGAGTATCCGGGGCATGCTGCGGATCTTATCATCAACTTCTTTAAATTCGGGATTCAATGAATAATATTTGTCATAAATTTCTGTTCCCTGGATGTATTTCTCGCGAGAAAATATCACATCCCTCTCATCAACCCTTTCTGTAATTTCCCCATATTTTATTGACTTTTTCCTGCCCAGCGGCAGAAAAAACATTATTAAAAATATCAATATCAAAGTAGGGAAAATTAAAAGATATATCCCGAAAAATTCCAGAAAGAACAGGGTCACAAGCCAGACCGCACCAAAAATCATTACAAAAACCTGGCTGACCATAAATGCTCTTCTTTTCTCTTCAATAAGAGCATCCCTTGCAAAAAACAGAAAGAAGATAAAAACAGCAGAGCCGGAAATATAATATGTGATTCTGATAATTTGTTCCATATTAAATACTCTTATTTATCTGTGCAGCAAGAAGAAAAAATTCAACTTAAGAATTATCAATATCTGTCATTTCCCTGGAATCAAAAAAACTCACCCTAGTGTCATTCCCACCATGGCTGTATATGTCATTAACAGAAAGATATTTTTTCAATAGATTTCCAATTCCTCCAGAGGCGGACAGGCAAGTCGGGAATGACAATATGAGGCTTTTCGCTCTTTTTGGACAGCCCCGGAGAAATCTATAAGAACAGATGTCTCGACTGCGCTCGACATGACATCATAAACGTCTCCTAAAAGATAAGTTTTTGCAATCACTGAAACAACAAATAATATATCTAACTTACCCTGCTATTTCACTTTTTCTTAACTACGATCAGGGCATTAGCGACCGGGCGTACTGCACCGCCGGATGGTCTGTTCCTGATCTCACCGTCCACCCACATTGTAGTTGATCCTCCGCCGTCAAGGTTCATTGCTTCTTCCGCACCAAGTTCCTTCATAAATTCAGCTAACTCCTGAAGCGACATTCCGGCGCTGTAACCCGGTTGACGTCCGTCAACAGTTACCAGGAATATCTTGTCCTTATTAAACCCGACAGCAGTCCTGGGATGCCTGGTTGTCACGAAACTCTCCGATACTTTTTCTTCCTGCCATTCGATACTTATCTCACCGCCTCTTAATAAACGGGGTGTTCCGCCTATAGCATGATCAATATTTCCTGTAATAAAAGATAATCCTATACTTACTTTTATTTCATCACCCACCTGGAAATTTTTTAAAAATTCCGCTCCTGTACCAAGTCCAACAAATGCAGCCGTACTTTCAGGAATAGAAAGGACTGAATCCTCCAGAAGCATCTCCTGAACTACAAATTTATACTGCCTGTTAGGAGTAAGAGGCTCATCGACAGGACCTGCCAGAATTTGAAAAGATCCTTTCTGAGGTCTTGTCTCGGAATAAAATTTACTTGTAAGTATTACAGTCCCGTTTTCTGGACATCTCTGGTTTACTCCGCTGAGAGAGGTTTTCTTCCCGGTTTCATCTGAAAGCTTTGATACAAATCTGAAACGGTCTATGATAAGCTCTCCGTTTTCTCTTATTACAAAAACCGAACGGTTGACCGGACTGCTTATAATCTCACCCTCCTGTATAAATAGCCCGATAGGATCACCCCTGAAAGGGTCCTGTCTCAATATGTAAAAGTCCCCGTTTACTGCCGCAACAGGTCTTTCACTTTCATCCTCTATCCTCTCCATAATTTTATTCAGCGGCTCAATTCCAAGTACATATTCCCCTCCGAGTGCAGTCTGCAGTTTTATATCTTTCCTGTCCCTGTCTATTTCAAGCACTTGAATTGCCCACGGGATATCAGGTTTTATTATTTCACGGTATTTTACACCTTTTTCAATTTCCTGGGCAAATACAGGAAGAGATATAAAGATAAGAAAGTATAAAAATGTAATGGTTACTATAAACCTTGAAGAATTTCGTATCCTTTTCAAAATATTCTCCTGTGTTTAACCAAAGTTCAATAATATTATTGCACAGATTGCAGCGGCAGCACCTAAAACATTAAAAACGGTGACCCGTTCCTTCCAGAAAACTGCACCTGCACTAAAAGCCAGAAAAACACCAAATGCAGCATATATTGTATAAGCCGCAGCTGAATCTTTAACGAATTCCGCAGTCTTTAAGCTTTCCATCAGGAAAAAGGTCGAAAAAAAATTAGGAATTCCCAGAATCACACCCCGCATTACAGACCCTTTATCCGACTTGATCTTCTGCAAAAAGTTAACAGCCAGGGTAATCACAGCAGAAAATGTAAAAATGAGTACCATAAAAAGAAATTTCTCGGACTCAACACCATAATTATTGAATATATTTACCCATAGATCCGTAATTCCAAATCCAATAACTATCAGCGGGAAAAACCAAAACGCCCGTTTATCTGTTTTTGTATCCGGTGCAGGTTTTCTTAGCAGGTAGAATGCGAGAAACGTGCCAATTATACCAAGTATAACAAATACGGATAAGGTTTCACTCAGGAAAACAACTGCAAACATAACCGGGATTATCAAAGATATCCTGATTACAGACCCTACAATAGATAATCCAAATATCCGTACTCCCCACATCAATGAAAAAAACATTACGGGCCATAAAACTCCCCCGATCCCGCCTATCAGAAAAGTACTGGTACTGATTGAAATACTGCCGGTATAAATAACAAATATCCATCCGATAATACTTGCAATAATATAATTAGCCGCCAGAACCACCCTTGTTTCAGCCCCTTTTAATTCATTTATTTTTATCAGGATGCCTATTGTAAATGAAGAGATTATAGCCAGCAGTAATAATATCATAAATTTATACCATATTATAGTTTGGGTAATGTTCCGATAATTTAAAAATCCCTGCCTAATAATCAAAATGTTTATTTGACAAAATGAATTTTACTTTACATTCAGTAAGGGTGAAGTATTTTATTGAGTAATAACACACAATTCAAAAATTTAAAACTTTTAAATGCTTTACCCCTGCTTTAAAAAACTTGAATAAATCAAAAGTAGTATTTACATTAAATTCCATCTTCCCGGAAAAACAATTGGAGACATAAAATGAAAAGATCGATGTTTTTAGTAGTATTGATTTTATTGACCGGTTTTACTTTTACACAGGAAAAAACCGGATTAGAGGATCAGGTAAAAGAGAAAATTGCAGATATTAAACCTGAATTGATAAAAATACGCAGGCATCTGCATCAGTACCCGGAACTTGGGAACCGTGAATTCAAAACTGCTGAACTTGTGGCAAATGAGTTAAAAAAACTTGGATATAAAGTAACCGAAAAGGTCGCTCATACAGGTGTTGTAGGGATTCTCGAAGGAAGAAAAAAGGGCAGGATCATTGCCGTCCGGGCAGACATGGACGCACTTCCCATCCAGGAGGAAAATGACCTGCCTTTTAAGTCAAAAAATGACGGCATTATGCACGCCTGCGGGCATGATATTCACACTATTGTCGGCCTTGGGACCGCCAAGGTACTTGCATCTTTAAAGGATCAATTTGACGGAACAGTTAAATTCATTTTCCAGCCTGCTGAGGAAGGTTCTCCTGCAGGGGAAAGAGGAGGCGCTTCCCTGATGGTTGAGGAAGGAGTGCTGGAAAACCCCGCACCCGAAGCCATTTTCGGGCTTCACGTAAATGTTGCCTGGGAGGCAGGACATTTCGGATATGTTCCGGGCGGCATAAACGCATCTAATGACCAGTTCGAGATCATTATAAAAGGTATCGGTTCTCATGCAGCATCCCCATGGAACGGGATCGACCCGATTGTCGTCTCATCTCATGTAATACTGGCGATCCAGAACATCAGGTCAAGAATGACCGACACGCGGGACCCGCTTGTTATATCAATCGGAATAATAGAGGGCGGCACTGCGTTCAATATTATTCCTGAACAGGTCAGACTGGTCGGAACTATCAGGACTCATGACCCGGAGTTCAGAATTGAAGTAAGGAAAAAACTGAAAAATGTTGTCAAGGGTATATGTTCAAGCTTCGGAGCGACCGCTGAAATTGTTATTGATCCCGGTGCTCCTGTCAATTATAACAATCCGGAATTAACCGGGTGGGCTGTTAATATAATGAACAGGGTATTCGGTGAGGATAATGTACATCTGCGCAGACCATCGATGGGAGCTGAGGATTTTGCACATTATTCTTTGAAAATACCGGCTTTCTTTTATTCACTCGGCGTCAGGAATGAGGCAAAAGGATATACACATCCGGCACATAATCCCAGGTTCATTGCGGATGAAAACTCCATTGAATACGG
>JBHPGK010000171.1:0-7967 GCA_042570605.1 Candidatus Zhuqueibacterota bacterium | reverse complement strand
AAACAATAAAATAAACATAATCTTTTTTTCAATCCCTGTATTCCAATATCGAGCGGGTGGTCCCTGTTATCAAAATATTCCTGGGGTGCATAACCGCATCCTGTTGCGAGTCTTAAGGTAATTGATTCGTTTGGGGGTATATCATAGGGCCCCCATGCTGCAAGATACCTGTAATCATGCGGAGAAGGTGGCTGCCTTCTGTAAGGGGACTGTGGATTATTATGACCCCAAGAAAGTACATTATAAATTTCATCTGAACTTGAGGGATCGGAGTTCCAGTCCCACCAGACATGAGCCGAAGGCTGGTTATGTGAAAAATTACCGTCTGAAGTTGGAGGGGAGCTTACCGTAATAGTGCCAAAAAATGCGGAACTTTCTTTTGGTGTTTTCCAGCCGCCTGTATCATCACCGGAAATGTTGGGATTGTCAGCATCGAACATATAACTGATATATACACTCCGGTCATTGACATCGGAGTATTTATCGATACCCTGATAAAAAGCGGTAAGATCGTCCATCCAGAACTTTCTGTATTCTGTCTCACCCTCTTTACTGGATATATCACCATCCATTCGCTGGCCAAAATAGAGATCCTTAATTAATTCGTTTCCCATGTTCTTAAAAGTAATTTCATACAAAATAAAATCACCCTTGTAATCCTCTTTCCATGCATGGGTTGTAACGGAAGCCCAAATGTCTGAACCGTTCGGATTGAGTGCATCATCCCATTTATCATACCAGTCTGATCTTGTGTCGAGCGCAGATATAGCCCAGTCGGGAGCGTCGGTATCGGTTGCGCTTGCGGACATTATTCCGTTTACTCCTGCACAATCGGCAATGTAATTTAGAGAACCTGATGGAATGGTCCGTATATCACCATCCGCATCTTTATACTTATACCAGAAATTGCCCGCATAAAGATAACAATTGTTAGACCTTACCGGATATTCAAAATGCGGTGCGTCAACATCAGAAGGTCCCAAACCGGTATCATAATGAATTAAAGTTCCTATATCTCCAACTTCACATCTAACAAAATAGTCATTGATCTGTTTTGATGTTTTTCGCATTATTTTTTCCCGTTTACTGCCGGGTTTTTCGCGGGTCAAAACAAACGGGCTGGAGAATATCAGGATCAGTATTGAAAAAAAGATTATGTTTATTTTATTGTTTTTTAACATGTTTTACCTAAAAATTTTCATTACCATCAGAAGCAAATCTTTTCGAATATTATGTTTTGAATAATGGCAGCAGATTACGACGTCATCCCGCCTGCGGCGTGATTCCTCGTAATGACATCTCTGTATTAGTGTCATTGCGAGCGAAGCGTCGCAATCTACTACCAGTATAACCAGAATATATCACACACATTTTCCAAATAAAAATTTCACCTCACAAACACAAACTTCCCACGCACTTTATTCCCGCTTCTATCTTCGACTACGTAGATATAAACACCTGAGACGACAGAATACATTTTTTTTGACAGTCCATCCCAGTATGCGACGCCGGAGGTAGGATCACGGTGCTCTATCTTATCCACATGGTCACCCGACAGGTTGTATATGTAAATATCCGCCCATTCGGGGAGTCCGAAAAATCCTATGCGGTCCTCGGAAGGGGAGTAGCGGCTTGGCGAATAATTCCAGGGAGCGCTTGCATAATAAGGATTCGGTACTACGAATATTTCTATGAAAACACCGTCCTGATGATAACCCTGGATAGCACTGACCTGGATTCTGTTTTCAGTTTTAGAGCTTTCCAAAGATTCAACTCCCAGCTCTTTATCTCCCCTGTCGTATGCTGTCAATGCATAGAAATAGGTGTAACCGTTCTGTACGGAATTATCTACATATTCATGTACCAGACCGGTATTTCTTCCAATATCATTAACCAGGTCAACCTGTAACAGCAATTCCCAGTTAACGTTATCGATAGATTTCCATAACCTGTATCCTTCAAAATCTGCAATAGCAGTGATCGGATCGAGAGCAGTTTCGGAAGCATCATCCCAGATTATTGTGATCTGGTTTCTACTGACGAAGTAATTCAGGCTCGGTGCCGGAGGTGCTGAAGGTCCAACCCAGTCCGTCTGGTAAAGCTTTTTTGCCCAGACAAGGTTCTTTTTCAAGCCCTGTATACCGATATCGAGAGGGTGATCAGGATCATCAAAGTATTCCTGCGGCGCATAACCGCATCCTGTTGCCAATCTAATTGTAATGGATTCATTTGGTGGAATATCATAAGGTCCCCATACGGAAAGGTATCTGTAGTCATGAGGCGATGGTGTCATATGCCTGTAGGGGTCTTCAGGATTGTTATGCCCCCATGAAAGGTAATTGTAAATTTCCTGTGAACTTGACGGGTCAGAATTCCAATCCCACCAAACATGTGCAGACGGCTGGTTTTCTTTGAAATAACTGTCTTTTGTGGGAGGGGAACTGACTGTAATAGTACCAATGAAAGCCTTGCTTTCTTTATGAGTTTTCCAGCCGCCTGTGTCATCACCCTGTATATTCGGGTTATCCGCATCGAACATGTAACTGATATAAATATCATTGTACTCCTCACTAAGGTAGTCATCCTTACCCTTGTAAAAAGCCGTCATGTCATCCCGCCAGAATCCTCGTGCTCCGCTTCCGCCGCCATTAGTTGATATATCGCAGTCCATCCTTTTTCCAAAATATAGATCTTCAATAATTATATTACCCTTATTTTCAAATGTTATATCCCAGAAAATAAAATCACCCCTGTAATCCTCGCTCCATGCATGTGTGATTACTGTTGCAAAAACATTAGAACCGTTTTGATTTCTTGTATTATCAAATCTGTCAAACCAGTCTGACCGTGTATCCAAAGCAGAAATCGCCCAGTCAGGTGCATCTATATCGGCCGCACTTGCCGAATATATCCCGGTGACACCCGCACAATCAGCAATAAATTGCAAATTTCCCGCCGGTATTGGACATATATCACCTTCCTCATCTTTATACCTGTACCAGAAATTGCCGACAGTCATGTAACCGTTATCTGAACCCACCGGATATTCAAACATGGGACCATGAACATCTGCATAACCAATCCCGGTATCATAATGAAGTAATACCCCTACTTCTCCGACTTCACATCTTACAAGGAAATCATCCGGCAGTTTTGCTTTTTTCTGCATCATTTTTTCACGTTCAAGGTAAAATTTTTCACGGGATGAGGCTGTTACGGCAAGAAATGTGATAAGAAAGATAAATATATATATTGCAGGTAAAGTAAAATGTCTTAGAATTTTCAATTCAGGCACCTCCGGTAACTTTTAAAACACCACTGCAGAGTCCCGAATCCCTTGTAAACTGCCCTTAAAGTTGAGAATGTAATATTATATTAAAATACCCGGTGAGCCCTTTTATGCTGTGTATTTCCGGAGTATAACCGGTAACCGTATTTTGAGTGCTTGAGTAAACCTGTACCTTTTCATTGATTTATAGAGCAAATTTTATTCCAGTATTTGCAGTAATAACCATAAATTAACAACTGAGTATAAAAATATTATTTTAATAGAATTAGTATTATCATATAAGGCTAAAAAGGTGCATTGTTTTGCACTGTAATGGTGCAAATATTGTCACTTTTGAAATTAGATTAAAAGTACAATCAGATGTTGATAAAGAAAATATTTTTATACTTTACCACAAAGACACGAAGGCACCAGGAAGAACTTTAGAAGGGGGGAAAGGTCTTTTATTTTATTTTTGAGCAAATAAAATATTGCTTTAGAAGTAAAAAATTTATAAATTATAAGTCTATCTTTTTGGAGGAATTAAGATGTCGAAAATGTGTGAAGTATGCGGTAAAAAGGTGAGTGTGGGTAATAACGTCAGTAAAGCCCATAATTTGACTAAAAGAAAATGGTATCCGAATATTCAGAATATCAAGGTTGATGTTGACGGAAAAGCCAAAAGGATGAAGGTTTGTACAAGCTGCATCCAAAAAGGTAAAGTCAAAAAATTCGTTTAATTTACTACCCTGCAGTATTCGTTCCACAATTTAGATCTGTTTATACCGTTATCTATTATTTCCCAGGGAAGGGGAGTCTCTTTGGTTTTCTTTTTATAGATCAGGGAAGAATCCTCATTTGATCTGAATAATTTCAAAAACTTTGAGTAGTCTCCTTCGGATTCATTCAGCAAAACTGATATCTTTGCTGTTCCCTGTGCAATTATCCCCTGGATAAGCTCAAGCCGTTTTCCCTTGGATGAAAATGACAGGTTCTTTAACCGGCGGAGTTCTTTAAAAATGTATTTCCGTTTTCGGTCCGAATCCCTGATGCCGGAGAGATCTGCAAACTGAAAAACTGTAAACGGTTTGGGTACAAAAATATTGATGCTGAGCTTAATTCTTCCTTCCCTCACAACATCAAGTACAAAAATTTCGTGTATTTTTTTTACCATGCTGATAAGTGCATCTATATCTTTATCTGTTTCGCCGGGCAGACCTGCCATAAAATAAAGCTTCAGGCTTTTTATTTTAGATGCGGCAAGCAATTTAACTGCATTAAAGATTTGTTCATCGGATATTTTTTTATTGATCCTGTTCCGTAAATACTCAGAACCTGCTTCGGGAGCTATCGTAATACTTTTAAGTCCGCATTGGGATAAATTCTTCAGAAATCCTTCGGAGATCCTGTCGGGTCTGAACGATGAAAGACCGATCTTCCTGTTAGTTTCAGCAAGGTACCTGACTATTTTCTCAAGCTGCGGATGATCGGAAATCGATGCACCGACCAGCCCGATCCTGTTTAAATCTTCCGTATGATTTTCTATAACACTTTTTATATGTTCGAAATCGAGGAACCGGACAGGTCTGTATATCGAATGAGCTGCGCAGAACCTGCATCCCCTCCCGCATCCGCGCCCGGTCTCGATAAGATAAGAATTCGACATATGACTGTTTTTCGTAACAACCGGAGGGTAGTACTTTATATCTTTCAAATCCCTTACATAAGCTCGTTTTACCTGAAAAGGTTTGTTTTTGCTTACTTTTGACGGAATCAGGATACTTGTTTCATTCTTTAGGCGGTCCAGTATCTCAGATTTTTTTTCACCACGCTTTTCGGAGTACGTTTTCAGAAATTTTACGATTAATTCCTCGCCTTCACCTATGAAAAGAATATCAAATATATCAAGGAGCGGCGCCGGATTAATCGCAAGCTGGTTTCCGCCTGCAATCAGTATAGGATCTTTTTCTGAACGGTCGCATGCAAAAACAGGGACCTTTGCGTTATTCAAAATTTTAACAATGTTAAAAAGGTCGAGTTCAAAGTTGATTGAAAATCCGATGATGTCGAATTTTGAATATACTGTTCCGGACTCAAGAGACTTTGCTGTTGTTTCAAAAGGGGACTTGTACAGGAATCCTCTCTCACAGAAAAAATCTTCCGAGTCGTTAATTATTTTATATATTTTGTTAAACCCGAGGTTGGAAATACCGACGTCGTATGTGTTCGGATAAATAAGTACAATTCCGGACTGACGGTACTTTTTCATTTCAGCAGAGTTATATTCGTCCGCTAAGAGCTGTTTCCTGTATTTGTCGAAGTTAATCATAAAAAAAGCCACCGCACGGGGTGGCTAAAAAATCGGGTCAAGTTATTGGGTCTTAATAAAGTATTCTCGGATCATAATACCCTTTTAAAGGATCGATAGGTTCACCTCTAAACTCCACCTGATAATGAAGATGCACACCTGTCGCATTTCCTGTTCTTCCTACTTCTCCAATCAGGTCTCCCCGTTTAACGATATCACCTACTTTAGCTATCAACTTGTTCAAATGTCCATACAGTGTCATAAATCCATAATCATGATTAATTTTAACATAATTACCCAGAAAGTGGTTATATTCGGATTTTATAACAACTCCGTCTGCAGCAGCAAATGCATGATCGCCTATTTCTATGCCGGCAATATCAACGCCTTTGTGATAATCACCGGGCATACCGTTAAAAGGATTTACTCTATAGCCGAAACGATCGGTAAGTCTCGCTCTTTTCCCTTTAACCGGTCTGATCGATGGGAGATGCCTTGAACGCTCCTTGTTCTCGATAAGGAATTTGAGCGTTGTCTCATAGCTTCTCCGCTGCAGGGAAATTACCCTTGAGAATTTTTCCAGATTAATGGATATTTCATTAAATTTATTTGCTTCATTTTCAAAAAATGTACTCAGTTCCAGGTCGTTTTTACCATTACCGCCTACACCGGCGCTCCAGATACTTTTATCCAGACGCGGTATATCTGCAAATAACCTTAGATCGTCATCTTTTTTGACCAGTTCATCAATATCTTCCTGAAGTTCATTAGATTTTTTAGATAGATATGTCAGTTCCTGCTTCAAAAGGTCTTTTTCTTCCTGCAGGATCGTCAGGTCACGGGAATAAAGGATTTTTGTCAGGATACTCGATGACGCACCAAGGATCACTGCAAAAACAATAATAAATAAGCTTAAGTAAAAGATAAATTTAGTCTTAGAAAAGTTGTATTCTTTAAAGTCGGATTTACCCTCAGGCATGAGAACTATTCTATATAATTTACGCGACAAGCTATTCCCCTGTAATTATCATCCATGAGCAGCAGATGCAAGTATAATGAATCATGATTTACTAATGTTAATAATATTTTTTCTATTTGTCAAGAATTTTAGAATATCATTTTGTTATTATTAATACGGATTTATAAATATTTGAATGTTAAATTGAAGGATCGCAAATAGAAAAATGTGATGAATTAAAAAATAGAATGGATCTTAGTATGACAGGTTAGGATTGAAATACCCTCTTAAAGGATCGATTCTTTTGCCTTTTTCATGTACTTCAAAGTGCAGATGAGGGGCGGTCATCCTGCCGGTGTCACCTACTTCCCCAATAATGTCGCCTCTTTTTACAGCGTCGCCTTTCTTTACGAACATTCTTTTAAGGTGTCCGTATCTGGTTTGGTAGCCGTGTTTTTTTGAATTATGGTCAATTTGAATATAATTGCCTAAAATATTATGAAATTTTGAGATGATTACAGTTCCGTCCGCAGCTGCAAAGACCGGCGTGCCGACTTTTAAACGGGCTATGTCAATACCATGATGAAAGTCACCTTTTTTCTGGGTGACGGGATGGACCCTGTATCCCCATATTGTCGTTATTTTACCGCCTATTACAGGCCGGTAAGTAGGTGTGAAACGTAAACGCTCCTTGTTCTCCAGCCACCGGTTAAAAGTATTTTCATAACTGTCTCTTTGAATGGAAATTATTCTTGAATACCTTTCGAAATCCTCAAAGACTTCGTTAAAGTCATTTTCTTCCTTATCGTAAAAAGGACTGAGTTCCAGTTTTAAAACACTCCCGCCTCCAACACCGACCTCGCGGTAGCTTTTATCCAGTTTTTTGATCCCTGCAAAAATCCTGACATCATCATCTTTCAGGATCAGATCATTTAGGTTTTTTTCAAAGAGAGCGGATACGCCTTTTAGTTCTGTCAGCCGCTGTTTGATTTGGCTCTTTTCTTTTTCCAGGTTGGTAATTTTATATGAATAAATTAAGTTTGAAATATACTTTACAGAAACGCCGGATATGCAAATGAATAGTAGAAAGATGATAGAACCAAAAAAATAGAGTTTAATCCTGGTAAGATTATACTCTTTAGATTTTGAAACCGCTTGATTTATATAGAGTAACTTAAATTCTTTATCTACCATGAGTATTCCATAAAGAAAAACTTTAATTGCCTTCCATTACTCTATAGTACGTAAGTAATAAAATTACATCTATGTTAAATAATTATTTTGAAAATGTCAAGCATTAAAGGTAAAATTATGAAAGTTTGTTCACTTTTAACGGCAAATTGGTAAAAATGTATGATTTTATTGATGATTTTTTTCTAAAAAACGCCTGAAATTTAGATCTGAACATTTCTTTAGAGAAAAAAATCTTGATA
>JBHPGK010000170.1:0-8020 GCA_042570605.1 Candidatus Zhuqueibacterota bacterium | reverse complement strand
GTTATATCCAGGAGGGGAATAACCTGGTATTCCTGAATGACGGAAAGCGGTTTCTATGGACATCAGAAGTTTCCGGCTGGAATGAAATTTATTTGTATGACCTTTCGGGAAAACTTATAAAGCAGTTAACGGATAAAAAACTTCCCGTGGGAGGAATTGCAAGAGTTGACGAGGAAAATGAATGGGTATATTTTACCGGATACGAGACCAGAGGATGCGAATCTCACCTCTACCGGGTTAAGTTTGACGGTTCTAAATTCAAGAAACTTACCAAAAAGGCAGGTTCTCACAATGTAAGTGTATCTCCCGGCGGGAAATATTTTACGGACAACTTTTCATCATGGGATGATCCTGCTGAATCCAACCTGTACAGAGGTGATGGAAAATTAATTAAAGAATTAGGAAAATCGGTAATAACCGATGAGTTAAAAAATCTGAAACTGGTTAAGCCTGAACATTTCACATTCAAATCCGCTGACGGAAAGGATGATATTGACGCAATTCTTTACAAACCCGCAGATTTTGATCCGAACAAAAAATACCCGGTAATATATGGTGTTTACGGCGGTCCGGGTGCAAGAATGATAAGGAACAGTTGGAACATGACCGATGGTGACCAGCAAATGGCTCAGCTCGGTTTCCTGATACTCAAGACAGACCACAGCGGTGTATCGAGAAGAGGCAAGGCATTTGAGACCAAGATGTACATGAAAATGGGTCAGGTTGAGCTTGCAGACCATACTGCAGCGGTCAAGCATATTTCCAAACGCAAGTATGTGGATGCATCACGGGTCGGTATTTACGGACACTCATACGGCGGTTACATGACCTGCATTGCCCTGCTTAAAGAACCCGATGTATTTCATGTCGGTGTTGCGGGTGCACCCGTTACTCACTGGCGTAATTACGATAGTATTTATACGGAAAGGTTTATGAGAAGACCGCAGGACAATCCTGAAGGGTATGAACTCGGGTCCTGTATGAAATACGCTTCAAATCTTAAAGGTAAATTGTTCATTCATCACGGGGCAGTTGACGACAATGTGCATCCGGGGAATACCATGCAGCTTGTTGACGCCCTTTTAAAAGCGGGTAAACGTTTTGAAATGAAAATATACCCCGAACAGCGTCATGGTATCAGGTACAGCCAATACCCTCAGGATCGTCTGGATTATTTTGTCAGGCACTTAAAACCTGAAACTTTTGACGAATGGTTCAATCAGGAAAACGAAAATTAAAAACTTAAACCACTGAGACCACAGAGTGTTTCTCTGTGTACTCTGTAGTTAGCTTATGACATAACTTAATTTTATCAGGAGATAAAAAATGAACAAAAGAACTAAAATTTATGCACAGTTTTTTCTTCTGCTGATTTTTCTGCTTAGTCTGACCTCAACAACTTTCAGCCAGGTCAGAGGGATAGAACTCTACAACCAGCTTTCAGGACGCGGACGTCTAACAAGTTTTGAAGGAATCAGAAATCTCCGATGGTCACCGGACGGGGAAAGTTATATAATTCAGGAAGAGGGTTCTTTCAAAAAGGTTAATCCTGTGACAGAAGAAAAGACCCGCCTGTTTGATGATGAAAAACTGATAGCAGCCTATAATGAAGCAACGGGAGAAAATACATCCAGCTTACCTTTCAGGCAATTTAATTTTCTTGAAGAGGGTAAAAAAATAAGATTCTACAGGGGCGGCAGGACCGAAGTCTTCTTCTACGACCTGGAAAGTCACGACATGAAATATTTCAAGGTTCGTCAGCCTGAGAGAGGAGTAAGAGGGGCACAATACGAAGAAGTTTTTTCCCCGGATTATAAATATACGGCATATGTGGAGAAGTTCAATATCTACCTGAGAGATATTGAAAAAGACGAAATTATTCAATTAACGACCGACGGTCACGGAGACCTGCGCAACGGATACCCGGACTGGGTGTATGCTGAGGAATTTGCACAGTTTAACTGTTACTGGTGGTCACCGAACTCAGATAAGATCGCCTTTATGCAGTTTGATGAAAGCCCGGTCAGGAAATTTCCTGTCCTGCATGATGAGAGATTTGATTTCGAGCTTGAAATGCAGAGCTTTCCAAGGGTCGGAGAAAATAATCCTATCATCAGATTCTTTATCGTTGATATTAATACAAAGAAAATAGTTCAGGTAGATACGGGGATCGAACAGAATGTATATCTTTATAATGGAAGATGGTCATACGACGGCAGTGAATTTACACTTAAACGCATGAACAGGCTTCAAAATAAAGTGGAGATACTCTCAGCAGATCCCAATACCGGCAAATCAAAAGTGCTGTTTAAAGAAGAGGAACCCTGTTTTATTACCGAAGGAATAGGCTTTATGCAGTCCGGAAATGAAATTTATTTCCTGCCGGACAATAAACATTTTCTGCGCAGCTCCGAAAGGACCGGCTGGCGGGAGATTTTCCTTTATGACCTGTCCGGCAAATTGATCAGGCAGGTAACGGATGCAAAACTCCCTGTTGATGGGATCCAGACTGTAGACATGGAGAATCAGTGGATATATTTCACAGGATTTGAGACCCGGGGGACAGAACTGCATCTCTACAGGGTAAAACTTGACGGCTCGAATTTTACAAAGCTGACTAAGGGTGCAGGGAGTCACAGGGTTGGAGTTGCACCTGGAGGGAAATATTTTTCAGATTTTTATTCATCATTTGACAATCCACCGGAATTTAATTTATACAAAGGTGACGGAACTTTGATAAAACAGTTGGGCAAAACCGTTATTTCCGAAGAATTTAAGAATTTAGGTCTTACCAAACCTGAACACTTTATATTTAAATCTGCCGACGGTAAATATGATCTTGACGGCATTTTATACAAACCGGCAAATTTTGATAAGAACAAGAAATATCCTGTGATATATCAAATATATATGGGTCCCTCGACAAAAGGAGTCAGGAACAGTTATAACTTCACAAGCCGTACTCAAGCGCTCGCTCAGCTTGGTTTCCTAATAGTAAACATCGATAACAGAGGGCTGCTGCAGAGAGGAAAAGAATTTGAATCGGCATCTTACTTAAAACTTGGTCAGACCGATGTTGAAGACCTGACCGCATCAATCAAATATCTGGCTCAGCGCCCGTATGTTGACAGTAAAAGGGTCGGTATTACAGGCGGCTCTTACGGCGGCTACATGTCCATCCTGGCACTTCTTAAATCGCCAGAGTATTTTCATGTTGCGGTTGCGAATTCACCCGGCGTAGACTGGAGAAATTATGATACAATTTATACGGAACGCTATATGCGGTCAGTAGAGCTAAATCCAGATGGTTATGAAAAAGGAAGCCCGATGACATATGTCAGGAATCTGGAAGGGAAACTGCTTATCCAGCACGGTGCGGTCGATGACAACGTGCATCCGACCCATGTTATGCAGCTCGTCGATGCTTTGCTTAAGGCAGGTAAGGATTTTGACTGGTTTATGTATCCGGGGCAGGCTCACGGTATAAGATTCAGCCAGGCAAGAGATAAACAGATGGACTGGTTTATGAAGTACCTGGCGCCGGAGACAAAAGAAGAGTGGTTTATGAACCGTCAGTAATTTTGGATCATTACTGGTCGGTAAATTTAAATATTGAGATTCTTCGCTGCGCTCAGAATGACGATTGAGCCCAAATTGTGAGCGTCATTCTGCCTGTCCCGCCATAGGCGTGGAACGTAACAAAGTGAAGTGAAGAATCTCATCGTTCAATTTATAATTGTTTTATCTTCTCTAACTTATTATAAAGAAATAAATTAAATTCTAAATATATAATTTTTACCGGACAGAAATAATCTTGGATATAAAAATGAAAAGAACAAAACTATTAATTCTTATTGCGGTATTCTGCTTTCTTTCAATTAATAATGCAGCAGGGCAGGAGGCAAAAAAGACGGATTCAAATGACGTAGCAGTTATGGTTCTGTTGGGCGAATGGTTTGGAGATACATATTTCCCACTAAAAGAACATCTGGAGTTTTTGGGATGGAAAATGGTGCGGGTCGGTATTGACTCGACATACAGGGGATGTTACAACAAAGCAAGGGGCGTTGAACTAAAAACCGATGTTTTTATACAGGATATAAAAGACTTTTCTAAATATGACTGCCTGATAATTCCGAGTGGACCTCAATGGCGTAAGTTCAATACTAATGATGAAGTTCTCGAATTTGTGCGGAAAGTCCATGAAGAAGGTGTCCTTATCGCTTCGTTTTGTGTCGGGAATCTGACAGTCAGTGCAGCAGGTTTGACAGATCTTGAGAGGAAAACCGGTCTTTTCCCGGAAAAAGTGACCAAGATCAAGGAGGGAATACTGCTGGGACCCCGCGGAGGCGGACCGCCGCCGGGCGACGGATTTAAAAGTGCACCAATAGAAGCCGTCTGCAAAGCGATAGCAGAAGAACTGAATATAGAAATAAAGGAAAAATAGATTTGAAAAGGGAATAGAGTTTACTCTGTTCCCTTTTTTTGTGTTTATCTGTGCTTATCCGTAGGATCCGTTTCATCAGTGTTCTATTATTCATTTTTTTTGTTTCTCGCAGAGACGCTAAGGAAAAAAAACAACCACCAAGACACGAAGACACAAAAAATTACATAGGGGTAATTCATGGAGTTTGTCGATTCAGTAATAGAGAATTATTTCAGACAGGCAGGAATGCCTGTCCTACAAGTACAAATATGTTCGTAATTTTGGTAGGACAGACTTTCCAGTCTGTCTATTTCTTGATTTTTCCGACTGACTCCATGAATTACTCCTACTTTAACATGAAAATAAAAATTATGCCGTAAGGAGATAAAATGAATTTAGATAATCTTAAAAGCCAGATCGGTAATGACTTAAAATTGATACGGGAGAAAAAACCTCTCGTTCATAGTATTACCAATTATGTTGTCATGAACAGTACTGCAAATGCACTGCTCTCGATCGGTGCATCACCTATTATGGCGCATGCACAGGAAGAGGTTGAAGAACTTGTTTCCTTCTCCGCAGCACTTGTCTTAAATATCGGTACGCTTGAAAATTACTGGATCGAATCGATGCTGATCGCCGGTAAAATGGCAAATTCGATAAATATCCCGGTAATACTTGACCCGGTCGGTTCCGGTGCCACGAAATTGAGAACAGAATCTTCAAAAAGGATACTGAACAATATAGACGTTGCTGTGATCCGGGGAAATGCTTCTGAAGTACTTTCACTTGCAAAGGAAGGTTCAAAAACGAAGGGAGTCGATTCTATTCACTCTGTGGATGACGCTGCAGAAGCAGGGAAAATACTTGCAAAAGAATGGAATACGGTCATTGCTATTACCGGGGCGGTTGATATGGTGACCGATGGTGAAACAGTTTACAGGATATCCAACGGGCATCCTTTAATGGGAATGGTTACCGGAACAGGATGCACTGCCACTGTAATAGCAGCTTCATTTGCTGCTGTTAATAATAATTACCTCGAAGCTGCAGCCGGCGGACTTGTCATGTTCGGTCTTGCAGGTGAGAAGGCTTCTGAAGACACTAACCTTCCCGGAACTTATGGTATCAAACTTATCGATCATCTGAATTCAATAACAGTAGAGGAACTGGTTAAAAATGCAAAGATCGAATAATATCAGGTGGGACCTTTACCTTGTAACGGATAGAGAACTTTACGGAAACAGACCGATCCCGGAACTCGTGAAAGCTGCGGTCAAAGGGGGGGTAACAGTAATTCAGCTTCGTGAAAAGGGTCTGTCTTCACGGGAATTTTTAACCGAAGCGCTTGAAGTGAAAAAGGTACTGGAAAATACAAATATCCCTCTGATCATAAATGACAGGATAGATATAGCTCTGGCGGCAGATGCAGATGGTGTGCACCTCGGGAATAACGACATGCCGGCAGAATATGCAAAAGAGATCCTGCCTTCAGGGAAAATAATCGGTTTATCTGCCGAATCAGTAGAAGATGCAATCGCTGCGGACAGGAACGGTGCAGATTATATAGGTGTAAGCCCCATTTATACAACTCCGACAAAGCCTGAACTGGAGACAGGACTCGGGCTGCAGGGATTGCGGCAGATAAGAATGGTAACAAGACTCCCCCTTGTGGCAATTGGTGGTCTTAATAGAACAAATGCGGCAGAAGTGATCAAAAATGGTGCAGACGGGATTGCAGTAGTTTCTGCAATTTGTGCGGCTCCTGATCCCGAACAGGCGGCGAAAGAATTGGCTAATATGATATATCAGGCTAAAGCAGAATAAGTAACATGGGGCTGTCAAAAAATCCATTATCTCATTTTTAATACATCTATATTGACAGACTAAAAGTCTATCCTACCACAAATATATTACATCTTGTAGGTTAGACTTTCAGTCTGACCCTCTTTTTAGACAACCCCAAATAGTATATTAGCCCTTCTTCCTGACCAGATAATTGATCCCTTCCAGGAGCAGGTCTATATGTTTCTTGGATATAAAAATATTAGTTGAAACACGTATGGCATATGTACCGTCATCTTTACTGCCGACAGTCCGTATAACAATATTATATTTTTCTCTTACATAATTGACAACTTTTTCAAGATCATCAACACCTTTGATCGAGAATGCTGTCAGACCGCCGGAAAGGTATGTATCATCGGAAGTATGGATCTTCACACCTGGGATGCTTCTAAGTCCGTCTTTCAGATGTTTAGCCAGGGCTTTTATTCTCCTGTCTATCCTTGCTTTACCGATAACTTTCTGGAATTCCACTGCTTCACCCAATGCCAGTGTTAAAGGATCGGCTCTCTGTCCAAGAGTTTCAAATCTTTTTGCATTCTTGTTCGTATCCCACCCGCTGGTTGCGATTGTGGGCCATATTTTATCCTGGGACTCCTTTTTTGCGAACAGTACTCCGACACCTGTAGGTGCACCCAGCCATTTGTACGGGCTGGACGCCCAGAAATCTACTCCCATGTCCCTCATGTTAAGGTTCAGCATCCCGATACCGTGTGCACTGTCCGCAAGTATCAGCAGACCGTTGTCATGAGCGAGTTTACTTAACTCTTTAATAGGAGAGATCAGACCTGACTTGTAGACAGTATGGCTGATAAAGATCATCCGGGTTTTTGGTGTAATGGCTTTTTTGAACGAATCAACAACTTCATCCACGCTCTTCGGGGGCAGACCAAGTTTTACTTCTTTAATTTTGACCCCGTACCTTTTTTCTTTCAGCCGCCACGGATTATATCCGCCCGGGTGTTCCATATTGGACATTATCACCTCATCCCCTTCTTTCATATCAAGACCGCTGACAATAAAATTCAGACCTTCGGTTGTGTTTCTTGTGACCGCTATTTCATCCGGTGAGGCACCAATAAATCCCGCTATATTCTTCCTGACAGCTTCGATCTTAGTAGGCAGGTAATTATAAACATCGTAAGGATTTGTGACCTGTTTTTCAAAATAATGCATGAGGGTATTGAACACCGGTCTCGGCATAGGACCCGCTGTCCCGTTGTTCATCATATAAAATCCGTCTTCAAATAGATAATGTTTCTGCAGTGCATCCCAGTAAGCGCCGTCAGGTGATTCCTGTTTTAGAAACCGATTATTCAGCGAAACAATATTTTTATAAATTTCAGCGTTCAGTTCACTTACGGCATAAAGTGAAAGTGCCGATCCACCTGCAAGGCATTTTAAAAATTTTCTTCTATCCATGATTTTTCTCCCCTTTATATTGATTTATGTAAATTGATAACTTTTAAAATATTTTTCACAATTCCGTCATCCTGAACTTGTTTCAGTATCTAAAAAATGAGAAAAGAGGATCCTGAAACAAGTTCAGGATGACAAATATGAGGAATTAGAAATTAATGTAATTGTTGCTTTGATTGGAATGTAACTGCCAGAAACGATGCTGTCAAGAAAAAAATTTTTATTAATTATACTTACATTACAGAATATTATACCTGCCGGGCATATGGCCCTACTTTCTATTAGGAAATATTTCCGGTAGGTTATCTTTGTTTGTGTTGCCTTGAGCTA
>JBHPGK010000169.1:0-8104 GCA_042570605.1 Candidatus Zhuqueibacterota bacterium | reverse complement strand
ATCTTACCAGGGACCGGGACTGGAGAAGGGATTAAAAATACTGGGCAGAGTGAAAAAAGAAATTGGAGTACCAGTCCTTTCAGATGTGCACGGGATTCAGGACGTTGAACCTGCGGCAGAAGTTCTTGATATCATACAAGTACCGGCGTTTTTGTCCATGCAGACTTCACTGACTCTTGCGGTTGGAAAAACAGGAAAACCTGTGAATGTGAAAAAAGGACAATTTCTTCACCCTGAAGACATGAAAAACGTAGTGATAAAGCTTGAAGAAACAGGAAATACAAATATCCTGTTAACTGAGCGGGGCAGTTGTTTCGGTTACAGGAATCTTGTTGTTGATATGAAGTCGCTTCCGATAATGCGAAATCTTGGTTATCCAGTAATTTTTGACCCGACACACAGTCTCAGGAATTATGGTTTTTCCGTGATTTTCCTGATCTCTTCAGCAGTTCTTAATACAAGGTCTTCCTCTTCAATTACACAGGGGCCTGCAATAAGAGCAAGTTTATTGTTTCCGCCGATATTAATACTATTTATACTAACTATTTTCATCTTGAGTTCATCCTATTTGTCTTCTTTTATATTTTCAAGGTGGTATTTCAGAGACGCTCCTACTAATTCTCTGAAAAGCGGGTGGGCTTTTACCACACGGGATTTCAATTCCGGATGGAACTGACACCCTACAAACCACGGATGGTCTTTCAACTCGATCATTTCAATCAGTTTCTTATCCGGTGAAATACCGCTTAAAACCATTCCATTTTGCTGTATTATATCTCTATAGTCGTTATTAATTTCAAACCTGTGTCTATGCCGTTCATTTATCAATTGGGTTGAATATGCTTTATGGGCGCGCGTACCTTCAAAAAGATAACATGGTTGAGAACCGAGCCTCATAGTACCGCCCATTTTTTTAATTTTTCTCTGTTCAGGCATGATGTCCACAACGAGGTGTTTCGATTTCGGATCAAATTCACGGCTGTTGGCCTTTGGCAGATTACATACATTACGAGCAAATTCAATAACAGCACACTGCATTCCCAGACAGATCCCCAAAAAAGGGATTTTGTTTTCCCTGGCATAACGAATGGCTTCGAGTTTGCCTTCAATCCCTCTTAGACCAAATCCAGGTGCTACAAGTAAACCTGATATACCCTCGTATTTTTCGGAAATATTATCTCTTGTTAATTCTTCTGATTCCAGCCATACTATTTCAACTCCTGTATCATTTTCCACACCTGCATGAATAAAAGCCTCTATTATGCTCTTATATGCATCATAATAAGCGGTGTATTTCCCGCATAATGCAATTTTTATATTATGTGCAGGATTTTTAACCTTGTTTACAAATTTTTTCCAGCTTGAAAGTTCAGGTTTTTGCCATTTTAATTTTAATAATCTTGCCAGATGTTCGGATAACTTCTGTTTTTCAAAAATCAGCGGTATCTCATAAATAGTCTCAACATCAGGTGCTTCAATTACGTCTTCCGGATAAACGTTACAGAATAAAGATATTTTGTTTTTTGTCGCCTTATCAAGGCTGAATTTTGTCCTGCAGATTAGCATATCCGGCTGAATACCGATCTCTCTCAATTTCATAACCGAATGTTGTGTAGGTTTTGTTTTTAATTCATGAGAAGACTCAAGGTAAGGAATAAGCGTCAGATGTATTTTTACGGTTTCTGCTGTTTTTCTTTCCATGCAGAACTGTCTTATAGCCTCAAGAAAAGGAAGGCTTTCAATATCGCCAACAGTACCCCCGATTTCAGTAATTACTACGTCATATTTTTCCGATTTACCAAAATCAGTAATTCTTTTTTTAATTTCATTTGTAATATGAGGTATTACCTGGACAGTCCCGCCAAGATATTTTCCTTTGCGTTCCTTTGAAATTACTGTGTGGTATATCTGACCTGTAGTACA
The DNA here is from genome assembly GCA_042570605.1 of Candidatus Zhuqueibacterota bacterium. Classification (GTDB taxonomy): domain Bacteria; phylum SM23-31; class SM23-31; order JBHPGK01; family JBHPGK01; genus JBHPGK01. Next base: position 6,181 of record JBHPGK010000169.1, on the reverse strand, counting down.
ATTGTTTTTCCTGCTCATGCTTACATCAATGAATCTTTCATAATGCCCCAGATCAAGATCAGCTTCATACCCGTCATCAGTAACATAAACCTCTCCATGCTGATAAGGATTCATCGTTCCGGGATCAACATTGATATAGGGATCGAGTTTCTGGATTGTTACGTTCAGACCCATCGATTTCAGCAAATATCCTATTGAAGCAGAGGCTATTCCTTTGCCAAGCGAGGATACTACTCCACCTGTAACAAAAATGTATTTAGTCTTTTTCTCTGCCATTAATGATGTCTCTCTTTCATTACTCTTTCCACGTTTTTTATATCTTCCGGCAGATCGACACACACAGGATTATAAACAGTTAACACTGTCTTAATTCGGTATCCGTTTTCCAGAATTCGCAATTGTTCAAGTTTTTCAACATTTTCCAATCCTGATGTTCCCATATTGACAAACTTCTCAAGAAAAACTTTCCTGTATCCATAAATTCCAATGTGTTTATAATATGTATGATTATCCAGCCATTTTCCTTCACTTAAATCTCTGTTATAAGGGATTGCAGCTCTCGAAAAATATAGAGCAAAACCATTTTTATCAATTACTACCCTTGCCATATTCGGATTTTTCACCTCATCGATGGTTTCAGCTTTTCTTATCGGTGTAACAACATCAATATCAATTTCTTTCTCAAACTCCTCTACAATTAAATCCAGCAGTTCCGGTTCGATTAACGGTTCATCGCCCTGAATATTTAATACTATTTCATAATCAAGTGCTTTTGAAGCATGATATACTCTGTCTGTTCCGGTGTGAATATTTTCATCAGTCATGACAACTTCACCTTCAAAATCCTTAACAGCATCATAGATTCTTTTATCATCCGTTGCGACGACTACTTTATTTAACTTCTTTGCTAACATAGATCTTTCAAAAACATGCTGAATCATGGGTTTATTTAAAATCAGGGACAAAGGTTTTCCTGGAAATCTTTTGGAATTGAATCGGGCGGGAATAACACCTAATACTTTCATAGATCAATCTTTAACTTTTGGCACAAGAAAAAAGTCATCTGTTCTTTTGGGGGCATTCTTTAATGTTTCTTCTTTTGAAAATTTATTTTTTGGTTTATCCTCCCTGAAAAGTGTATCTTGTTCAAAAACAAAATATTTGGGTTCAATATTCTCTGTATCCAGTTGATTTAATTTCTCCATATATTCGAGAATTACAGTCATTTCTTTCTGAAACCTGTTAAGTTCTTCTTCGGCAAACTTTAATTTAGCCAATTTTGCAATATTTATTACTTCTTCTTTTGCTACCTTCACAACCTTACATTCTCTTTAATTATTAATAAATCAATATATAATTTATTAATAATAATGTCAAGCGAAATAAACCTTTTGGCACATATATTGCACAATAAGTTTTTGTGCTTAATTTTTTACTTTTTTATAAGATATTGATATGTTTCCGGCCGGCGGTCTCTAAAAAATGGAAGTATTTGCCTCGCTTCCTTGATAAGGTCAATATCCATGTTGAAAATCAGTACTTCCTCCTTATCTTCAGAAGCCATGGCGATTATATCACCAAAAGGATTTGTGATAAAACTTTTTCCAAAAAAAGTAAGATTTTCTTCCTGCCCCACGCGATTTGAGACAGCAATATAGACCTGATTTCCTACAGAGGCAGCCTGCATTTCTATTTCCCAGATATTTTTCAGTTCAGTTAAAGAGGTAGCGGTTGGTACAAGTATTAGATCGGCACCTTTTAGAGCCAGTATTCTCATGTGTTCGGGGAAGTGTCTGTCATAACAAATTGCAATACCAATCTTAAAACCTCCCATATCAAATACCGGATAATCGCTGTTCCCTTCCCAGTAATAATATTTTTCATTGTAATTCGGTAATTCGGCTATATGCATCATCCTGCTTTTTCCGAGATATTCTCCCATTTTATTAATAACAGGCGAGCAATCGTAATACTCCCCTGCCTTTCCTTCTTCAAACATATTGAATACGATCGAAATTCCATTATTTTTAGCAATTTCTTTAAATTTCTCAACAAGTTCGCCTGGTACTGGTTCAGCAATACTAAAATATTTTCTATCAGCTCTGAATTTTGGAAAGAAGATATCAAAACTCATTTCGGGAAAAACAATTAGATCAGCATTTTTACTTTTCGCTTCTTTAATAAAAACTTCTGCTTTTTTAATATTTTCTTCCCTGTTCTGAAAAGGTTTAAACTGTGAAACAGCAATTGTAAATTTCATGTTTATTTTCCTTCTATTTCTATTTAGAAATCTTTAGCTCACTGGCTTTTTTAGCAGGTTTGTCAGCAAGGTTATATTTCCTTTCAATATATTCAATTTTTACATTTTTTACTTTTTTCAGCAATCCATGCGCTTTTAGAAAAAGAGGTTTAATCTTTTCACTTTTTACTTTGAATTTCCCTCCGATCTGGTTAACCATTAATGCGCTATCCGAATATATCATAGCAATGTTCATATCATTATCTATTATATAATTCAGCAGTGCAATCAGAGCTTCATATTCTGCTTCATTATTGGTTCTAATTCCGATATACCTGTAATACTCTTCAATAATATCCCCGTTCTCACTCTTAATAACAAATCCTAATCCTGCATCACCGGGATTGTTCAGTGAACTGCCGTCAATATATGCTTCAAGTTTCCCTTTTTGCATTTCTTTTTTTTCTGCTTTGACAGTACTGTTAGTTTTCAAAAAACCATATATTTTATTGAACAGCCTGTCAACGTCATCTTTATTTATATTTTCATTTTCGCTTAATTTTTTAAAATCGATATATCTATATATTTTCTTGATAATGTCCTGTTCTGAATATGGTTTTATCATTGTTTCCCCCCGGGAAAATTATTTATTTCCTGGTCTTTAAACTGCAGTTGGTACAACCTGTAATAAATTCCCTTCTTTTGCAGGAGTTCAACATGGTTTCCAATTTCTTTTATTTCGCCTTTATGAAGGACTATTATTTTATCGGCACTTTTAATAGTGGATAATCTGTGTGCTATGACGATGGAAGTCCTGTTTTCCATCAGTTTTTTTAATGCCTTCTGTATTTTGATCTCAGTTTCGGTATCGACACTTGAGGTTGCCTCATCCAGTATCAGTATTTCGGGATTATAAGCAAGAGCTCTTGCAAACGAGATCAGCTGTTTTTGACCGGTTGAAAGGCGGCTGCCCCTCTCCCTTACATCTTCAGAAAAATTTCCCGGAAGCTGCATTATAAAATCTTTGGCATCAATATGTTCAGCTGACTGAACAATTTTTTCTTCATATATCTTATCATTCCATAATGAAATGTTATCCCTGATACTTCCCGAAAATAAAAAGACATCCTGAAGTACAAGACCTACCTTTTTGCGGAGGTTCTCTTTTTTTAGGTCTTTTACATTTATACCGTCTACAATTACCTGTCCCTCCGATACATCATAAAATCTGCAAAGCAGGTTTATCAATGACGTTTTCCCGGCTCCTGTAGCTCCAACAACTGCAATGTTTTCCCCTGTTTTAACTTCAAAGGAGACATCTCTCAAAACATAATTATTCTCATTATATGCGAACCATACATTTTGAAATTCAACTTTTTTATTATTCGATTGATCTATTGCCATTTCTTTATCAGGATCAGGAATATAGTCTTTTGTATCCAGGACTTTGAATATCCTTTGTGAAGCAGCAAGAGCAGACTGTATAATATTATATTTCTCTGAAATATCCTGTATCGGTCTATAGAACATCTGGGCATATTGAATAAATGCAACCAGAGCTCCGAAAGTTAACGTGCCTTTAATAATATTAATGCCACCAAACCATATAATTAAGGCTATTGCAATAGAGCTTAAAACCATAACCACAGGAAAAAAGACCGCATAATAAAGGATAGTCTTCAAATACGCAGATAAATAAGACCGGTTTATTGATTCGAACTCCTTAAAATTTAATTCTTCCCTGTTGAACAGCTGGATTATTTTCATTCCTGTAATGTTTTCCTGTAAAAATGTATTTATCCTTGAGAGCTGTTCTCTGATAATGTCAAACATTTTTCTAACTTTTTTCTTAAAAATAAAAGCGGCAATAAACAAAAAAGGAATTATCGAAAATGTGACGAGTGCTAATTGAACATTCAAGTAAAGTAAAACAACAATAATAATTCCAAGCTTTACTATATCACCAAGAATTGCGACAACTCCTGATGTAAACATTTCATTTAATGCGTCAACATCATTTGTTACACGGGTAATAAGTTTTCCTGCAGGATTTTTATCAAAATACCTGACGGCAAGTTTCTGATAATGACCAAATATCTGCATCCTCATATCGAACATTACTTTTTGACCTATTACTCCCATCATATAAGAGTGAATAAATATTGTGAAAAAACCAAAAATCAATACAGTTACATAAATCAAACCCATAACAGCCAGTCCGGAAAAGTTCTGGGTATCGATAATATACCTGTCTATTGCAATCTTTAAGATTATCGGCTCGGATACGGCAAAAACAGAAGACACAAGCATCAAAACTGTACCGATAAAAACCTGAGTTTTATATGGACGCAAATATCTTAATAACCTGACCAGAAGATCCCGGTCATATACCTTCTTTTCTTTTTTGTCTAAACTTGATTTTTCCATAATTTATTAAATGAAATTTAAGATTTTTTAATTTAAAAACCAAATCACAAAATTTATAGTTTAAACAAAAAAAAGGCATCCCATAATTCCATGAATGCCTTTTTTAAATTAAAAATTTAAAAATATACTATTCTGCTGCTTCCTTCGGAGCTATAAACTTATTGTACAATATCAGACCCATCGCTGAACAAAAACCTAAAACTGAAAATGTCACCCATAAAAGTCTTGGCTTATTGTGAGTCTCAACAAAATATGTATAAAGATTTGCTCCCAAATTGCTTCCAACCAGTGAACCAATTATCCCATATAAAAACGCATAACCCATATAAACTGCCACTTTATCTTTAGGAGCGACCAGGCCGATGTAACTGTAGTATTTAGGATGAGCAGTCATCTCTCCAATTGAAAACACAGCGATACCAAGTACGAACATCCAGGGATCTTCAAAAACCGCCAGGAATACAAAGCCTAAAGTTCCAATGAGTACACCAAATACCATAACAGGAAATGCTTTTAAATTCTTGACAATTTTGCTTACAAATACCTGCAGAAGAACAATAGTCCCTGCATTTACCATAGTTACCATAGCAGGATTCCATTCAAGTGTTGCATCTTTACTGAATATCTGTACAAAAGATGTAAGGACGCTGTTTACTTTTGTCATATCCACAAAGTCCATAGAATACCAGATCACAGTATTGAACATCTGGAAATAAAGTATCCAGAAAGTGGAATAAATGACTATCATCAGCATAAACCTGAAATCACTTAACACCATCAACATTTCAGTGACAGATTGTCCGAGAGTTTTGGAGGTCTTTGGTTTTGGCGGCTCTTTATAGAAGAAAATAACAGGTATTAACATTAGTGCGCAGTAAGCAGAGGAAGCAATAAAAACATAAGACCAACTGAATCCGCTTATATAGATCACAACTGCAGGGGCAATTAAAGCACCAAGATTAATAGCCCAGTAATAAACACCGAATCCAAAAGCACTGGTCTCTTTTGTAGTGGTTCTCGCTACAGTTCCGGTAATGATCGGTTTAAATAAGCCGCTTCCTGTCGCCATAACCAGTAAGCTTGCAAAGACGATCCCGTATGTACTGACATGTCCTGAAACAAAATAACCGAGAGATAACAAAGAAAATGCAAACATCAGCATACGCCTGTACCCGTATCTTTCAGCTAAAGCTCCTCCAATAATCGGAACAACATAGGTTAAAACATAAACCCAACCCTGGAGAAATCCCACCTGAGCTTCGCTGAAACCCATTCCTCCGTTGACAACCTCAAGAACCAGATAAAAAGCTAAAACAGCATTTAATCCATAATATGCACCTCTCTCAAACAGCTCTAATAAAATTGCCACCCAGTACGTTCCTGGAAATGATTTAAGCAGACCTTTTTCTTCTTCCATTCTTTACTCCGGAATTTATATAATTATTGATTTTTTACCCGAAATGTTTTTAAGTGAGTAAATATAACATATCTTAAAAAAATAGCAAATTATATTTT
>JBHPGK010000168.1:0-8149 GCA_042570605.1 Candidatus Zhuqueibacterota bacterium | reverse complement strand
TCCTTCAGGAATACATCAGGTAAAATGGAACGGCACCAATGATAATGGAGTTCATGCGGCTGCAGGCATATATTTCTACCGGGTAATTTTTGGGAATATTGCCAGGACAAAAAAAATGATAATGCTTGACGGAGGCGGAAACAGCTACCCTTCAGTTTCCACTTCTAAAAATTTTATAGTGTCTAAAACAAGATATATCCAGAAAAGGGAAGAGACCACGTACCGTGTTAATATCACAGGCAATTTTATCAATCCTTTTGAACAAACAGGAATAGTACTGTCTTCAGACAGTCCGGCAAATTTCTCTGTTGAGCGGTATATCAGTGTACCATTTGCAGTGCAGGGAGATTATCTGGGAATATATAATGGTATTTCTTTTTCGCCTCTATTTATAAAAGGTGTTAACCTTGGAGTTTCGGTTCCGGGGACACATCCCGGAGAATTGGCAGCAACCAGGGAACAATATCAGCGCTGGATCGCAAGGATGGGAGAGATCGGACTGAATTCAATACGAATTTACACACTTCATTTTCCCCGCTTTTATGAAGTACTGTCTGAATATAACAATGCTCATCCCGAGAATCCACTGTACCTGTTTCAGGGGATCTGGTTAAACGAAGAAAATCCGGATAATGATCTTGAAGATTTAGCTGATGAAATTGACGAAGACATTGAAGAAGTTATCGACTGCATACATGGTAACCGGACCATTGGAACAAGACTCGGCAGGGCTTACGGAGAATTTAATACAAATGTTTCCAGCTGGGTGATCGGATATATTATCGGCAGAGAGATATTTCCGGATGAGGTTATAACAACAAACGAATCTAACGAAGATAGTACAAGTTTTTATGGTACTGCTGTTCATCTAACGCTCGGGTCACCTACAGAAGTATGGGCTGCAAAAAGAATAAATAAAACAATTGAATATGAAAGAGAGACTTACGGTATTGAGAGACCTGTCAGTCTTTCAAGCTGGCCGACGCTTGATCCTTTGACACATCCAACAGAGACCGATACCGTCTCAAAAGAAGATGTAGTTTCAATTGACCTGGAAAACCTTATTACATATAATGCTCCTGCGGGTTATTTTGCGAGTTTCCATGCATATCCCTATTACCCGGATTTTATATCTGAAGAACCGGGCTATCTCAACTACAGTGATACGGATGGGCCCAACAGCTATCTCGGATATTTAACGGCTCTGAAAGAACATTATTCGAGCCATCCCCTATTAATTGCTGAATTCGGTGTCCCTTCTTCCTGGGGGAACGCACATTTTGCTCATTCCGGAATGGACCAGGGGGGAATGGATGAGACACAACAAGGAGAGTTTAACGTTAGAATGTTAAATAACATCTATGATTCCGGGTGCGGGGGCGGAATGCTTTTTTCATGGCTTGATGAATGGTTTAAGCAAAGCTGGATCACTAATCCTCTCAGCTCGGACCAATCAAGACGGATCTTCTGGCATAATTTAACTAATCCCGAACAAAATTACGGTCTTATTGCATTTGATGAAGAACCACCCGATTTTTCTGTATGGGATCCTGTATCAGGGACGGGGAAAATAAAAAAAATCCAGACTGACTCAGACAACGAATTTTTCTATCTCCGAATTACTCTGGACTCCACTATTGTTTATGGGGATTCAGTCTATATAGGCTTTGATACATACCGGGATAATCTGGGAGAATCCATATTGCCAAATGGTGTTGCCACAAATAACAGAAACGAATTCGCTCTGGTAATATCTTCTCCTGATAGTGCTCAATTTTTTGTGACGGAAGCATATGATCTTTTTGGGATATGGCACGGCGTTTCTGATAACAGCCAATTATATCATTCAATTTCGACAGACGGCGCTCCCTGGAATTTGGTCCGCTGGAAAAACAATCATTATGATGAATCAATATTTGAGATAGGTAAGTTGAGAATAAGAGATGAAACGGAAGCTACGACCAGTCTGGATGCAGTGGTAATATCTGATAGTCTGATTGATATAAGAATTCCCTGGACTCTGCTCCAGTTTACTGATCCGAGTAGACTTGAGGTCATGGACGATGACCGGTCTACAAGTGAAAGAGAGACTGCTGTTTCGGAGGGAATTGCAGTATCTGTCTGCTTTGAAGACGACCTGTTGGAAACAGGACGTTTTTCATGGGAAGAATGGAGTATTGCTCCAGTGACCACAGAAAGAGAAAAATTGTCTCTTGATATCTTTGGTCAAGGTTTAAATAATATCCCCGCTTTACCGCTGCCTACTTTGAATTTCACAAAAAATGTAACCCGGCATCAAAAATAGCTGATTACTGAATAAAAGTAAATTCGTCACTATTAAATTGCAATCCTTAAATTAAATTTGTAAAATGAGGACTAAATTTTTTAGTCTGCTTTCTGAAAATTCAAACAACAAAGGACAAACAGGTTCATGAACGATAGAAAAGGTTTAAACAGAAGAAATTTTATGAAGAAATCTCTTGCAGGTCTTACAGGTGTCGCAATTGGAAATTCACAAATGTTAAAGCGGGAGTCTGAACAGCAAGAGAAGAGAAAAGAACTGCCTAAAAGAGTACTGGGTAGAACAGGATTTAAAACTTCCGTAGTAGGATCGGGGAAACCGGTGCTGGAAGAAGTTCTCCGTTATGCATTAGAATCGGGAGTTAACTATATAGATTCTGCCGAAGGCTATCTTGGAGGCAGAAGCGATGAAATAATCGGGAATGCGATAAAACATTTTGACCGCAAGAAGCTTTTCATTACTTCAAAGCTGCAGTTAAGAGATAGAGACACAAAAGACCGCATCCTTACACGTACTAAGAGAATTCTTGATAAACTGAAGACCGATTATGTTGACTGTATGATGATGCATGCAGTCGGCAGAGTTGAAACACTGCAGCACAAGGGATTTCATGAAGCGATGGTCCAGTTGAAGCAGGATGGGCGTGTAAAACATCTCGGTGTATCACATCACGGCACCTTTAATATTGATAATCCCCGTGATTCCATGGAAAAAGTACTTCTCAATGCGATTGAGGACGGAAGGTTTGACGTTTTCCTTTTTACATACAACTTCCTGAATGAGAACAGGGGTGAGGTTGTCCTTGAGGAATGCGGCAGGAAAAATATCGGTACCACCATAATGAAATCAAATCCGGCAAGAAAGTACTTTTTCTTTGAAGATATTGTAAAAGGATTCACCTCCGGCGGTAAAGAGGTTCCTGCTGCTTATCAAACGCTTCTTGAAAAGTTCAAAGGTAAGCGGAAGGAGTCATTGGATTTCCTTAAGAAATACAATGTCAGGAACGAAGATGATATAAATAATGCAGCTTTAAAATTTACACTTGATAATAAAGATGTAAATACTACGTGTATTTATTTTGGAACGTTCAAGGATGTCGACGGGCATCTCAGCCTTCCGAGTCTTGAAATGGGTCTTAATGAAAGAAGAATGCTGGATGATTATAAGGAGGCATACGGGCATCTTTACTGCAGGCATAACTGCGGTGTATGTGAGACATCATGCAGACATAACGTCCCTGTTAACACGATCATGCGGTACAATCATTATTTTTTCTCACAGGACAGACAGAAGGAAGCAATGACTTATTATAATGAATTAAATACTAATAAAGCGGATAAATGCGCAGACTGTGAAGGCAATTGCGAAAAAAACTGCCCGTATGGGATCCCTGTACAGGGACTTTTAAATATTGCTCATGAAAATTTGACGTTAGCATGAGAAATTATTTCATAAAAATTCTCCTACCTGAGAAGCACCATTTTCTTTGATTGGACAAAATCTCCAGCTATTATTTGATAGATATATAAACCCGAACTGACCTTCTCTCCATTATTATTTCTGCCGTCCCAGACTGCATTATAATATCCCGCCGGTTTTCGCCCGCTAACAAGGGTCTTTATCTCTTTCCCGAGAATATCATAAATCCTGATAATTACATTTGATCTTTTGGAGAGATCATACCTTATGGTGGTCTCAGGATTGAAAGGATTAGGGTAATTCTGATGCAGTACCATTTTATCAGGAACATCTGTTTCATCGTCAACAGAAGCGGGCCAGGCAACCATTAATGTAAATTCGTTTGTATCAGTATAAGGTGAAGAGTGAGAATCGGTAACTTGAATGGTAAAGGTAAAAGTCCCTGATGAGGTGGGAATACCTGCAATTATTCCTGAATATGTATCCAGGTTCAAACCGGCGGGCAGGCTGCCCTGGATAATCTCCCATGTAAAGGGGAGCTCGCCGCCCTGTGCCTGTAGCGTATCGACATAGGAAATATTGACAAAAGCTGTATCTAAAAATGCAGATGTAATACTTGTACCGTAATCCACTACCGGTCCAAGCACATAAAAGTGGGGATTCTCATATGAATTTACATCTACAGTTGTCACAGCATAATAATACTGTATACCCTTTTCAATATTTTCGTCAGTGTATGTTCTGCTATTCAAACCTGAAATAGCTGCATAAGGCGATAATCCGGTAATATTTTCAAAATATTCAGCTGACCTGTAGACATTATATTTCGAAAAGTTGCTGTTCAGGTCATCAAAGTTCCAGTTCAAAGTGACGGCATGGTTCTGAACATCTGCCGATAGATTGTTCGCCGGCAGGATAGGTGTGATCATTCTTCTGAATACACCTGATCCGGCTGAACCGAAATAAAGGATTGAATGATCCGCCGATAATGAAAGCATATTTGTTACATTATTTCCGTTTGTACCGGGCATCTGATTAGTGAGTCCTTCGTTCCATAGTGTCCAGTTTGCTCCGCCGTCCCTGCTGATATACATTCCGTCACTCTGAGAAGCAAGATATACAGTATTGTTATCAAATTTATCCACAATTATCTTGTAAAATTCCTGATCTTTATCGAGCCCGTCCGTAATTTCAAACCAGTTTGCTCCGCCGTCCAGAGTTTTCAATACAGTTCCTTTAAATTCTTCGGATCCCGTACCTTCGTTTTCACCATTCTTTGAACAGGCATACATAATCTCAGGATCGACAGGATCAAAGTCTATTGAAAAGACCCACTGCTCATCTGGCCAGCCGTTATCCCATAATTCCCATGATTCCCCAAAATCAAGCGACCTGTTTATTCCATTATAGGTGCCTGAATATACAATCTCAGGATTATCAGGATGTGTGACAAGACAAAAAACACCGTCCATTGTCCAGCCGATATTACTTTCTCTCCAGGAATTTCCGCCGTCGGTTGATTTATATATCCCCTGCGGAAAGGTACCGATCAGCATCTTTGAATTATCCACCGGATGGATCAATAAGGATGTATACTGGTACATGGGTCTGTCATTCCACATGGGCCAAATTACACCAAAGTTCCCGAAACCGGATACGGGATTCCATTCAATTCCATCATAACTAAAAAGACCGTATCCGCGCGTCCCGGCAAACAGCTCTCCGCCCGGGCTGAACAGCATGGTCTTTACATCTCCGGAAACAAGCCCACTGCTGATATCCGTCCAGTTACTGCCGGAATTGGCAGACCTGAATACTCCGTCCTCAGTACCCACATAAATGATATTTTCATTATCCGGGTCTATTTTAATAGTTGTGATTTTTTTGGCAGCCATTTCTCTATTAAGACCGTTCACCTGATACCAGGTATCACCGCTGTTAAACGATCTGTAAATACCTTTGCCGTATAACCCAAGGAACATTATGTCGGGATCCGACCGGCTTATATCGAGAGCATAATACCCCTGTCTCAAGGGATCGTCAACTGTAAAACTGACCATTCCGAAATTCTTTTCATGCCATGTCACTCCACCGTCTTCAGATTTAAAAACACCTCCGGGATAGCCGCTTGCATAGATGGTCATATCATCTTCCGGATGAAATAATAATTGAGCAAAGAAAATTCTATTTATGAGTTTTTGATCACTGTTCCATGTTATTGAATTATCTGGATTTATCTGCCCTGTAAACAAACCTGCACCGTTTGTAAATGCATAGATTGTATTTGAAGAGATCGATATCCCGCCGAGAGTATTATAAGGCAGTCCTGAGCTTTTCTGCCAATTTTCTCCTCCATCTGTAGTAAAATAGACCCCATTTTCCGTCCCCAGATATATCTGATCCGAATTCCCGTTATAAAAATTCAGAGATTTTACAGCTCCACTCTGAGCGCCGAGCATTCCCCCGCCAATATTTGTCCAGGTTTGACCTCCATCAATGCTTTTATAAACTGAATTAACGCTGTCGGGATCTAATCCTGCGGATTCAAAAGTTGAAAACCTCACATCACAGCCTCCCGTCAGAAAAAGAGTATTCGAGTCATTAGGATCAATAATTAGATTATTAAAACCTGATTCCGGCAGACCGCTTGATTGTCCCGATATATTCGTCCAAGTTGTGCCGCCGTTGGTCGATCTGTAAACTCCGCTTTCATGCAGAACAGTATATGCAATATCGGGAGTACCGGGATCAACCGTTATTGCCAGAGGTACTTTTGGAAGTGAACCGTTAATATCATAAGAAACGCCGTTAATAATTTTAAAGGTACCTCCAAGCATACCGGGGCCGCCCATTTTCATTGCACCGACATATAAAATACTGCTGTTTGAAGGATCAATAGTTATACACATAAGTCTTCTGTAATCCAGCCCGGCATCAAAATATTCACTCCACGTTTCCCCTCCGTCGGAGCTTTTGTATAATAGGGGTTTGGAACGGTCTGCTGCGTAGACAATTTGCGGATTAACCGGATCAACGGCAATAGCAGCAGCCGAAAAGACCTCTTCCGCTTCGATCCTGTTCCATGCCTGCCCGAAATCCGCCGTTTTATATATACCACCTCCCCATGTTCCCGCATACGCAACCGGAGAGTTGCCGGAAGCTGTTGTAAATGAATGAATAGTGGTAAAATTAAAATAATCATTTGTTTTCTGCCAGTTCTGTCCGTTATTGCTGCTCTTCCATATGGTTCCGCCATTATCTCCGGTTGATACTGCAATAACATTATTTGTATTTAAAGGATCAATTACAACCGTAGAGAAAGATTCCGTTCCTTCCACCTCAAGAACCTTTTCCCATGTCTCTCCTCCGTCATACGTTGCCTGTACTTTAGAAGAAGTTTGAAAAGGTTTTCTGGTATATCCGGAAAAAACAATATTCTTGTCATCCGGGTTAACATCTATCGAATATGTATAATCTACCTCGGAAGCACGTAAAAAAGTCCAGTCAATAATATCTTGCCCCTCCTTAATGCTTTTAAATATACCGAATCCATTATTAAGAACATAAAACGTATTCCCATCGGACGAAACATCCATTGCATATATCGAACAGAAATTAAAATCACCACCCTGGTATGGATTATTCATTAATCCCCATGTAGTTCCCCTGTTCGAAGATTTATGAATATAAGGGACATCGGTAATAAACCAGACATTATCCGGAACGACCGGATCAACCGTTAATTCATCTCCCCACGGGTGTACAATACCTCCGGGATTTAATAATGTCCAGCTTTCACCGTAATCATCAGACCGGAAAGTACCTTCTCCCGCCATTGATGCTGCATAAATCACAGAAGGATCTGACGGGTTTACATCTATAAGATTAATATTTGTACCTATAATACCGTCATTTCTAAACTCCCAGCCGATGCCTCCATTTTCTGAATAAGCAATCCCGCCTGCTCTAAGAGGCAGAAAAAGTTTACTATGATTATCAGGGTGAATTGAAATATTAGTAAAATCAACGGATGCCATTTCCTGCAGAGATGGTTCAATATTAACATAAGAAGTCCCGCCGTCATTCGTATAAAGTAATTTGCTTCCTGCGGAGATATATACTCTGCCGTCTTCGGACGCCCCGATAATCCTTACCTGCGTGTTATCATATTCACCCTGAAGATAAACAGGCTGCCAGTTCGTCCCCCCGTCCAGGCTTTTATAAACATACGGCGGATCTATTGATGAATTATAAAGAGGTCCTTCACTGATCCAGACTTCCTCCGTATTAAAGGGATTTACATAAATACTCCATATGAATCTGTCTTCACTTTGACCGAAATTTACTTCACTCCAGGTCTGCCCATCGTTACCGGTATAAAAAACTTTCCCCTTATGCCAGGTCTGTAATTCATTATCGTTAATCCCG
>JBHPGK010000167.1:0-8150 GCA_042570605.1 Candidatus Zhuqueibacterota bacterium | reverse complement strand
AAAGCCATTTCGAGTGCTTCAGTACCCATTACCGAACAGTGCATCTTGGCTTCGGGAAGACCTTCAAGAAAATCAGCAATATCCTTATTCGAAAGTTTTTCTGCCTCTTCAACTGTTTTTCCAATAACCATCTCGGTTAACGCACTTGATGAAGCAATAGCACTCCCACAGCCGAATGTCTGGAATTTTGCATCAGTAATAATACCGTTATTATCTATTTTAAGCATTAATTTTAAAGCATCCCCGCACTGAATGTTCCCGACCTCACCAACCGCATCAGGTTCTTTGATTTCGCCCACATTTCGAGGATTCATAAAATGATCTTTAACTTTTTCAGAATAATGCCACATAAAACTCCTCCGTTATAAATGATAAATCCGCTAATTATAACATTAAAAAAAAGTTAATAGTTCCTTATATTGCTCCACTTCTGCTTCTGGTCCTTTCCAGTAATATTTTATTGGTTTCGGACCTTGATTCCCCGATATTTGTGACATAGATTCCGGCTTTATTCTGAACAGGACAAACATTTTCACAGACGCCGCAACCCCAGCATTTTTCCAGGTCTACGTGAGGCTTCTGTACGGTTAATGATTTCCCATCCCTTAATGGTACCTCTGCTTTCTCCAGCCATATTGCTTTAGGAGAAGTTGGGCAGTGTTCCTCGCAGACAATACACGGGATCGAATATGCCCAGGGCAGACACCGGTTCTTGTTAAAACTTGCGGTTCCTATTACGATTTCATCTTTTCCGTCTTTTCCGAGCTTGTCTTCTTCTGTGATTCTCCATATTGCACCTGTAGGGCAAACCTGGGAACACAATACGCATGTATGTTCACAATAACCGATCCTCATTATAAGAGATGGTGTCCATATTCCTTCTACGCCGGCTTCAAGAAGTGTGGGCTGAATTGCGTTTGTAGGACAAACCTTCATACATTCACCGCACCGGATACATCTTTTTAAAAATTCCTTTTCATCCAGCGCACCCGGAGGTCTGACCAAATAAGGATTGTAATTTTTATCAAGTCCTGTCGTTGACCTTATAAAAGGGGCAAAAAACACCCCGGCACCGGCACCTAAAATCAGTCTTCTCCTTGAAAGGTCAGGATCTCTTTTAATCCCTTCCACTATCGGGAAAAACCTGAATGATATAACATCTTCCGGGCACGACTCATAACAGTTAAAACACATCAGGCATTCATGCGATTTCCATTTTACAAATCCCTGAGGTTCCGCTGCACCCTGACAGTTTACCAGACACAGGTTGCATTTTGTGCATTTGTCATTATCTTTTTCCATCCCGAATATCTGAAACCTGGAAGTAATCCCAAGAAGAGCGCCAAGGGGACAAAGAACTCTGCACCAGAACCTGTTCTGCCACCTGTTTAAATAAAGGATCAACACAAAGATCAATCCGATTATAAAACCAAAATGAAAATATGTTTGTTTATATGTCAGCACAGAAGCCTTAAATATTGAACCTAACAATCCCCCAAAATATTCAAGAAAACTGATCCCGGAATCAGATAAAGCCGTTATTAATCCATTTAACATATAATTGAATCCGGGTAATATTCCAACTCCTAAAGACCTTATTAAAAACGGGATCGGATCTAAAACACTTAAGAATACAGTTGAGAAAAATGCTGATACAAGGAAAAATATCAATATATAATACTTTAAATTGTGTGATTTTCTCGGCATGTTTTCCTTGATAAGGGCGCTTTTCTTTTTCTTCTTAAAACTGGAGAAAAAATTATTGAAAGACCCGAATGGACATATCCAACTGCAGAAAAATCTTCCGAATAAAAATGTCAGAAACAAAATTATCACTGAGAATATAAGTCCTTTGTACAGCGTGAATGTTGACAGAGCCGTGGCAAGACCTGTTAACGGGTCAAATTCCAGAAAAAGGCGAACAGGCTGAGGCAGCCTGATATTTTCTCCTCCACCAAAAGTTCCGCTGAATTCTGTTTTAAAAACAAGGAAAAGGAAAAACAACAGAAACAGAATTTGAAAAAATCTTCTAAAATTAACGACTAATTCTTTTTTCTTCATAATTCAATCTCTTTATAAATATCCTATTCTAAATGTTAATATTTGAAATTTTCAGTTCTTTGTAATTCAGTTTACCAAGTCCTCTCTGGTTGCCGATCCTCAGATAACCTATTCTTTCAGGTTCAACGCCGAGTAATTCTGCACCAAAGGCATCAAGAGCAACCTGGTCTAAACCAACCGCAATGGTCTTAGTTAATCTTACATCGTTCAAACTGCCGCCGGTAGGTCCGTTATTGAATAAAACACGGTAGCCGTCGAGAACAGTCAAAGTCGGCCGCACTGCCGAAGCCAGATCAGCAATACCAATGTCCAGACTTTGATGAAGCTGGTCTCTCCTGCCTCCAAGCATACCATACCAGTTTTTCATTCCGAGTGTTGCTTTTGCAAGGTTGTGATGTTTTACTGCCGGCACATTAATTACTTTATCTGCAAGTGTAAACGGTTCAAAGACAGGCCATTCTCCTAAAACTTCACCTTTCAGATTAACTTTAACAAATTTAGAGTCATTAGGCAGCATTACTTTTGCACCGGCATCTTCAGCCATTTTCGCTATCTGGCTTCTCCTGAAACATCTGCGGGCGTCATTACACGAAACATCAGTAACTATTACTTCTTTTGCTCCGGCATTTTTACACAGTTCGACCAAAGCTTTAACAACCTCAGGATTTGTGTTAGCAGCCTGCTGAGGAGTCCTGTCCCAACCGACATTGGGTTTAATTAAAACAATTTCACCTTGTTTAACAAAATTCCCCATGCCTCCAAATTCCTCAATTACCGCTTTTGTAACATTATATGGTGAATCACCTTTTCCGATCACCATTTTCTCACGGTATTCATCGAGTCCCATAGAAAAGTCTTTGATAGCGAGATCACTACGTTTTTTTTCCGGAAATTTATCCCTCGATTTCAACCAGAAAGCTGCACCGCCGAATGCAGCGGCTCCAACTCCTGCCTTAACCGACCTTTTAAGAAAATCTCTTCGTGTTTCCATGATAATTCTCTATTTATATTTTAAATTAAGAGAAACAAATTGAATTAAATTTCTTATATATAACGAAACATTACTTTCATTTGTTCGATATTATCTTGAATATTAAGCCCGCCTGAACATTTTGCTGTGCATTTGGTACAATCAGCACAATTATTCAGGTTTCGGTTCTCCGGGATCCTGCTGTAAACATCTTTGGCATAGTCGTAATCAAAATCTCTGCCGGTTGTGGAATACATGTATGAACGCATCAGACTGGGTATATTTGTATTTTTCGGGCATGTCCCCAAACATTTTTCACACTGTTCACATTGGATCAGACTACCCATATTTTTTTCAAAGTAATTTTTAAGATAATTTGACTCTTCTTCTGTAAAAGTTAAATCCCTGGCGCAATTAAAGTTATCTTCAAGCTGTTTATAATTTCTACAGCTTGGAATTGATGATGTTATAAAATCATTCTGTAAAACCCATTTCAGACCTGCTGTATGAAGGGTCTTGTCACCTTTGATCTCTCTTATATACCCCTGGGTTTTCATTGCAATAATGCCTATCCCGTTATCAGCAGCATGTTTAATAGCCTTTAAAGAGTCTTCTTTACGCTGGTATTTATAATGAATTCCGATCAGACCAACATCCCAGATTTTCATATCAACCATTTTATTTAAAACAGGAATCTCTCTCATATGAGTTGAGATGCCAATAAAACGGGCTTTTCCTTCTTTCTTGATCTGTGTCATCGCCTCAATTACTGGGGGAAGGTCGAGAAGTTCGGGATCTATTACATAGTGAAGGGCAAAATAATCTACATAATCCATTCTCAGTCTTTTTATACTTTCATCGCACATTTCAAGTATATTCTTTTTCAGTTCCTTATGAGTCTGGTCTATCCCATTTTCAGCCTTGTATTTTTCATAATCAGCTAATTCAATATATTCCTTACCACCGAGAGTAAGTGGTATCTTTGTCGTCATAAAAAGTTCATCACGAATTTTCATTTCATGTATAACATCGGCAAGTTTGATGTCAAATTCATAATACCTTAATGCTGTGTCAAAATGCCTGACTCCAAGCTCATATGCTTTTTTGATCAAACTCTGCTCTTGCAGAACACCCGCACTGACAATTGGTAATTTTACTCCGGTTTTGCCGAGTGTCCTTTCAATAATTTTACCCGGTGATTTTAAAAGATCGCTGCTTGGAAAATCTTTTAATACTGCAGCAGAAGCTAATCCAACTGCACCTTTTTTCAAAAATTTCCGCCTCGAAATATTATCAGAAGCCATATTTTACCTCTTTTGTAAGTTCTATTTTCCTGTTTAAATTACTCATTAAGTTGAATACACATAATAAAAGAAAATGTTCAAAATTAAAATACTCTCGATTTTTTTCTTTTCTCGATCCTGAAAATCTGCAGAGCATTCGTTGAACCTTTTTCAAGGGTAGGTATACCTGCAGTTAAAACTATAATATCTCCAATTTTTACATCCGGGACTGATTCTATCTTTTTTTCGACCAGTTCAAAGAAAAGGTCAGTGTTTTTGATCTTATCAATTTTTAAAGGTATAACTGATTTCACTATTGAAAGCCTGTTTAATACATTATTGTTGTCAGAAATAGCAACAATGCCGCTGTTCGGCCTGTACCTGGAAATTCCCTTTGCAATATTACCGGTGTGCGAAATACAAGCTATATATTTTGCATCAATTTTTTCCGAAATCGAATAAGCCGCATATGCGACAGCATCCGGGATTGAGTCCGATAATTCAGGCGTGGTCGAAAATTTTTGAGGATATTGGGTTTCACATGTTACAATAAGTTTATCCAGCATTTCCAGAGCTTTTTCAGGGTACTTGCCAATAGCAGTCTCACCTGATAACATCAGACAATCTGCACTGTCAAACACAGCATTTGCAGCATCTGATGCTTCAGCCCGTGTAGGTACAGGATTCCTTATCATTGAATCAAGTATCTGCGTGGCAACAATAACCGGTTTGCCTTTTTGAATACATTTTTTGACGATTTGCTTCTGAACCACAGGCACTTTTTCCGGAGATATTTCAATTCCAAGGTCGCCTCTCGCCACCATTACCGCATCTGATACATCTATAATATTATCAATATCCTCAACTGCACCCGGCTTTTCAATCTTTGCAATTACAGGTATATCAGCACCAAATTCCTTTATTATTTTTTTTGCATCTTCAATATCATGTTTTTTTGTTATGAAAGACAAAGCAATATAATCGAGTTTCTGTTCAACAGCAAACTTAATATCGTTAACGTCTTTTACCGTTAAAACCGGAAAGTCAATATCGGTATCAGGAAGATTTACTCCAGTCCTGCTCCTGATAACTCCGGAATTTTTTACCTTGCATATAATTTTATCATCTGATTTTTCAACAGCTTCAAGACAGATAATACCGTCGTTCAGAAAAAGCCTGTCCCCAGATTTTATACTTAAAAAAGCTTCTTTATTGTTAAGAAATGCGCAGGTTTCATCTCCAATGATCTTGTGTTTAACAATTTTGAATTTTTTACCTTCTTCAAGAAGAGTTTCAAAATTTTTAAGGTCTCCAAGCCGTATCTTTGGTCCCTGAATATCTGCAATTATCGCAATATTCCTGTCAAGCTTCTTTGAAATCTCCCTGATTCTCTTAATAGATTTTTTGTGGGAGTCGTAGCTGCCGTGAGACATATTAAGTCTGGCAGCATCCATTCCTTTGTTTATCAGCATCTTGACAGATCTATCATCATTTACAGCAGGTCCAATGGTACAGATTATTTTTGTTTTGCGAATTTTATTCATAATGTTCCCTTTTACTTTTCTTTTTGACCTTTTAATTTTAATTGGCTGAGCAGTTCATACCCTATTACACCAACAGAAGTGGCAACATTCAATGACTGCTTGATACCGTACATATCGATCTCCACTGAATCATCACATAACTCTAATGTATCCTGTTTTATTCCCTCATATTCATGTCCAAGGACGATGGCAACCGGAAACTGAAAATCATATTCCTGGAATAATTTACTTTTATTTGTATGTTCAAGCGCTATGACCTTTATTCCCTGTTTTTTCAGTTTAGTTATTACTTCCCCGGTATCATTACACTGTTCCCATGGTACACTTTCCTCAGCCCCGAGTGCAACTTTACTTATCTCTTTTCTTGGTGGGAAACCTGTAAAACCTGTTAAAAATATTTTTTTTACTCTTAATGCGTCGGATGTTCTGAAAATCGACCCGACATTGTAAAGGCTTCTGATATTTTCACATATAAAATATACAGGATTTCTTTTTTTACTTTTTAATTCGTCATTTGACAAAGTCCTGGACTTTACATCCTCAAATTCCAGCTTTTTCAGCTTACACATAATTCAGCAGCCTTTTTATTTCTTCTTCAGTATTAAAAAAATGTATTGAAATTCGTATTCCTCCGTACCTGTGAGAAACAAAAATATTTTTTTGCATAAGGTATTCTACAAACTCATCACAATCCTTACCGGGAACAAACGAAACTATCCCCGACATATTTTCGCGGCTTTTTGGGCTGTTAACAATATACCCTTTTTTAAGAAGTTTTTCCGTTAAAAACGTTGAAAAATCCAAAATCCTGTTCTCTATTTTTTCCTGCCCAATATCCATCATATATTTCATTATTCCAGTCAGGCAGATCTTACCTGCTAAGTTTTCAGTGCTGACAATAAACTTATTCATTGATCCTTCGTCCATCACATAGTATTTTGGAATACTACGGCTTTTATAATCCTTTGTTGCCTGTTCCTGGTCAAGTATGCCGTGGAAAAATGAAAATGGTGCATTAATTGACCGGATCAGGTCTTTTCTGATATAAAAAATACCGTACCCATGAAATCCTGAAAACCATTTAGAACTGCCGCCTGCAAGAAAATCAACATTGTACTTCTTCGCATCGATCTTTATCACTCCCGTTGCCTGTATGGCATCGATAAAAACCGGGATGTTATGTTTCGCCTTAAATTCTGCGATTTCCTCAAGGTTAAACCTGTATCCGTTTGAAAATTCAACAAGTGAAAGCGCAATAAGCTTTGTATTTTCATCGATCAGTTTTTCATAATCCCAGATAGAGAAATTCTCTGTTTCCAGTTTCAGTACCCTTACTTCAAAACCTTTCTGCTGAGACTGGTAAAAAAACGGCTGGTACAATGAAACAAATTCATAATTATTCAGTATGACATTATCATTTTTGTTTAAATCCATACCGCCTGCAATATAATTCGCTCCGAGAGATGTACAGTCAATGCCGATTATCTCATCCTGGTCACAATTAATAAAATTTGCGGCGGTTTCAGTAAAATCGTTGTATATTTCACTTTTTATTTTAAAATACCCCTCTTCTGATGGAAATCTCGATTCCCATAATACTTTAAAAACATTATCAAGAACAGACTTCGGCGGATAAGAAGCAAGTGCCGAATTAAAATAAGCATATTCATCGCTGAGCCCAAAATCTTTTCTTATCTTTTCAATATTCATTTTCAACCTCCTTATTTAACCGAACCCCGTGTTAAACCTTCAACCAGGTATCAACCCAAACAGAATAAAAACAGGAATTAATGAAACAACAGCCCCTGCGCTCATCATTCCCCAGGAAACATCATATTTCTGTATGAAGAAATTCAATCCGACCGGCAGAGTTTTTACGCTTTCACTATTTAAGAAGACAACTCCGAAGATCAGTTCATTCCATGCACTTATAAATGAAAATATAAAGGTAGCTATCAATCCGGGCAGCATTACCGGAAGTACTACCCTGAAAATGGAAGCGACCCGGCTGCAGCCGTCAATCATGGCGTATTCCTCGATCTCTTTAGGAACATTATCAAAAAATCCCCGCATAAGAAACGAGGAAAACGGGATATTAAAAACTGTATATACAAGAACCAAACTGTATAATGAATCAATTAACTGCAGCTTACTGAAAATCACGAATAATGGCGCTATCAACAGCACAACAGGAAACATCTGAGTTAGCAGGAATACTCCGAATACAGTCCCCTTCCCTTTGAAATTGAACCTTGAAAGGGAATACCCTGAAAAGACAGACACCAGCAGGAC
>JBHPGK010000166.1:0-8155 GCA_042570605.1 Candidatus Zhuqueibacterota bacterium | reverse complement strand
GTTTGATTGTGATTATACTCGGCATTTCATGCAAACAAGATAATTTCCCGCCCAAAACCGCATAATGAAGAGTCGTTTTCCCGAACAAACTTGTTTCATTAATATCAAACCCAAGCTTAATTAAATGTTTGAATATTTCAACATTTCCCCTCTGAGCGGCATAATGAAGAAGAGTTTCCCCGTTCTTACTTATATTATTCTTATCAGCACCCTTTTTGATCAAAAAATCCAGAATATTTTTATCACCGCTCGATACAGCACTGAACAAACAGTTCATGCCTAACCCGTGTTCTGCATTTATATCCGCACCTTTTGACAAAAGATATTCTATCATTTCCTTATTTCCGGAACCTGCAAGATAATGAATGGCTGTAATACCGTAATAATTCGCAGCATTCGGATCAGCACCGTTTTCAACAAGGAATTTGATAATTTCATCTTGACCTTCTGTTGATGCGACCAGCAGGGGGGATGCTCCGGTCTGATCCATGGAATTTATTAACTCAGGGTCATTTTTCAGCAAATCCCTGACTTTTTCCAGATTGCCGGTTTTGACCGCTTCATGAATTTCCTGAGCAATTAAAGGTGTTCCGAGAATAAGTAAAGCCAGAGATATTGTAATCATTCTTTTTATGTTTATCATAAATATTAACCTTTATTTCAATTCTTCTGGTTTTAGATCCTTGATAATTTTGGCAGATACCCAGTAGATATCGATTTTCCCGGATATCGTTCTCGCAAATAAAATGTATTCTCCATCAGGTGTAACATTAGGGAGCCAGTCGTAGTGCTCAGAGTTTACCGCGCCGCCAAGGTTTTTTGCCTGCGACCAGGTGCCGTCACTTTTTAAAAAACTTATATAAATATCAGATTTGCCATGTATTCCAGGTCTGTATGAATCGAATAAAATAAAGCTTTCATCCGGTGCGGCATAAACATGTTCTTCATAATATTTGGTATTTACTGCCGGACCAAGATTTTCCGGTTCGGAGTATTTGCCGTTTACCAGTTTTGACCTGTAAATATCTTTATCGCCGGGTTTATTATAATCACCTGAAAAGTACAGAGTACCGTTTTTTGCTAATGAGGGGGAAATTCTGCGCTCGCCAAAATCTGTATTTTCAGCTAAAAGGTACGGTTTCCCCCATTTGCCGCCAATTAATTCTACAATCCAGAAGTCCTCTTTATCGCCTGTTTCTCCCGGTCTGGATCTGCTTGAAACAAAGACCAGCTTTTTACCATCAGGTGAGAAACAGGATTCAAAATCCCCAACTTCATGACCAAATGGAACAATCTCAGGCTTTGTCCATCTGTTGTTTTTATACTCCATGAAAAAGAGCCTGCCGGGATTGTTCTCCTCCACTCTTGTAAAGAAAAACATTCTTCCGTCAGGTGAAAAATGACCTCCGTAATCAGCACTTTCCGGAGTGCACACTATCCCAGGGGCAAAAATTTCAACTTTATTACCGGGCGGTTTTTGTCCAAGATAGGGACCTTTTAATACGGGGAAATTATCTTGTTTGCATGAAATGCCGAGTATAATCACAATCAAACTGGGGAGTACAACTCGTTTATACATAAATCGCCTCTATGTATGATCGATTCGATCTAAAATGATTATCAGATTTCTCATAAATGGTCTATTCTGTTATTTTTAACAAATACACATCCTTGTCGCCATTGCTGTTATTCCTGGTTTCACCGCAAAGAACATATTCTCCTTTACTCAATTCCTGTATACAAATAGCGCACTCAAATTCTGTACTTCCATGCGTTGCACTCCAAAGCTCCTGCCCTTCTGAATTGATTTTCACAAGGTAAATATCCCTGTCACCTGCTCCATAAGATTTTGTATATCCCGCAATAATAAAATGCTCATTTTCCACTTCAATAATTGAAAGGGGATCTTCATCCTCAGTTCCCCCAAAATATTTTTCCCATTCGAGGTCTCCGTTTTCATCGATTTTAAAAATATAATAATCCATCTTCCCTGAGCCGAATGAAGTTGTCACTCCGCATATCACGTACCCGCCATCGCTCGCTTGAATAAGCCCGGATGTTCCGTGAATAAATTCTTCTCCGGGACCACCGAACGTTTTCCGCCAAATTTCATTGCCGGATGAATCCGTCCTGATCAGGAAAATATCTTTCTTACCTGCGCCGAAAGATTCGGTATATCCACCGATGAAAAATCCGCCGTCAGTTGTCTGAACCACGGTCGATCCCCAGTCTACATTTTTCCCACCGAACGTTTTCTCCCAGATGACATTCCCGCCGAAGTCTGTTTTCATCAATAGAACATCCTGTCCGTTTATTTCATTTATTGTCTTTACACCGCATAATATATATTCATTTTCCTCCGTCACAATGATACATGATCCTCTATATTTCTTTTTTCCACCGTAAGTTTTTTCCCATTCAGTATTCCCATGAGGATCCAGCTTAACAAGATATACATCAGAGATTCCTTGTTCATTAGAATACGTACCGCCGCAGGCTATAAATCCATTATCACTTGTTTGTTTGATCGATAGAATAAAATCATTATTCTTGCCCCCAATAACTTTGCTCCACTGTTCATTACCTTCACTATCTGTCTTTATAACGTAAATATCTCTCGATGCTGACTCAAATGAATCAGTAAATCCCCCAATAATAAATCCTTTATCTGCCGCTTGCTGACAAGACCAGCCTATCTCAACTTTTGATCCGCCGAAATTCTTTTCCCATAATATTTTTACTTTTTTTGTTTTTTTCGACTGAGCCGTAGATGTCACAGGACAAATAAACAGTATTAAAACATAGCACATAACTTTTATCATGATGTGTCCACTCCTGTTTTTACTGAGCCTGCTTTAATTCTTCAATCACCTTTGCATCAACCCAGTAAATATCGCCTGTCATACCAAAAAACAAATATTTACCATCGGGTGATAGTGATGCAATACCTGCCTTCGGGTCAAAACCATGCTTAGTTAAATCTATAGGTTTTCCCCATTCATTATCCTTGTTTTTAAAACTTACATACATATAGGTACCATTCTTATCAAAGATCATATAACTCCCGTCAGGAGAGATGCAGGGGTGAGCACTCCTGTTTTCGTTCTGGAATTGTTCTATTTCTCCTTTAAGTCTTAGATATTCCGTAAAACGCCCATTCTCAAACCGTACATTATCTATACGAGCATTTATTTTTTCATCTAATAGATTAGTCACATACATCTGACCATCCCGCGTGGAACTTACCATCATTCCGGGTCCAACATATCGAGGTTCAGACCAACCGTCAAAGGTTCGTTCAGCCATATACATACCTTTGTCCTTCAACCCGCGCCAGACCCAAAAAATTCTACGGTTATCATAAGTGATATGCGGCTCGAGTGCTGAATATCCCCCAGTGAATTTCACCGGTTCAGGGGATGTCCAGCCTTCACTTTCCAGAATGCTGACCATGAGTATCCAGATATTATCTGCTCTTGAAAAGTAAAACTCTTTTCCATCAGGTGAAAAGGTACAACCACCTAATTCACGATCTTCTTTAGAAGATATGATACCAGGAGCAAAAATTTCAGGTACTTTACCCGGCAGTTTTTGACCAAAATATGGTCCTTTCAGAACAGGGAATTCCTGAGAAAAAGCGGAATTTGAAAATAATAAAAGTATAACTGCGTTAACAATTCCCATTAATTTATTATCTACAATAACTCCTTTTTTTAATTCAATTCATTTGATTTTAATTCTCCAACAATTCTTAGGTTTACTTCAACAATTCCTTCGCCACCAATATTCGTAGAATTTCCGATGTTCCTTCGCCTATTTCATTCAGCTTGGCATCTCTGAAAAATCGTTCTACAGGAAATTCTTTTGTATATCCCATACCGCCATGAATCTGAACTGCATTTTTGCAAATCTTCATAGCTGTTTCCGCAGCAAAATACTTTGCTTGAGCTGCCTGTTTAAAGTACTTTAATCCTTTTTCTTTTAAATAAGCAGCATGATAGACCAGCCAGCGCGCCGCAGCAATTTCGGTATCCATATCTGCCAGCATAAATTGCACTGCCTGGAAAGCCCCTATAGGCTTTCCGAATGCTAAGCGTTCTTTTGAATATTTGAGTGAAGCTTCCAAAGCTGCAGCAGCAGTGCCCACACTTATTGCACCGACTGCAATACGTCCGTCATTAAAAATATTCATTGCAATCTTGAATCCCTCATTTTCACTGCCTATAACATTATTTTCAGGAATTTCAACATTTTCAAGGGACAATTCTGCACAGTGACAGCCGCGTATTCCCATGGTCTCGATTTTTCTTATTACTGAAAATCCAACTGTATCATTTTCAAGGATGAATAATGAAAAACCTTTTTTTTCGGAATTCAGGTTTGTAACTGCACCTATGATATAAATATTTGCCAGGCCGCCATTCGTGGCAAATATTTTCTTACCGTTGAGAATGTATTTATTCCGTTTTTTCTCTGCTTTAGTAAGAATACCTGCCGCATCAGAGCCGGCAGCGGGTTCCGTCCATGCAAAAGCACCAATAGCTTCACCGGAACAAAGTAAAGGGAGATATTTGTCCTTTTGAAAATCATTTCCAAACTTCCGGATTGTTTCCAGACATAGATAATGAGCATCAAGAGTATAAGCTATACTTCTGCTCCCTTTTGCCAACTCTTCAAAGCAGATCGTACTGCAGACGGTATCTTTTTCTAAACCGCCATATTGTTTCTTTCCGGAAAATCCCCATAATCCTATTTCAGACATTTTTTTCAAAATAGTATTATCTATTTTGCTTTCTTTATCCATTTTGAAATCAAGCGGAGTCACTTCGTTTTTTGTAAAATTCTGTAGTAGATCCTGGAATTCTTTTTGTTCAGAAGTGAATTCAAAATTCATAACACCTCCCTAAACAAAATTCTATTTAAACATTTAGTCAAACATATTTGCCGCAGTTCTATTTCAAATCATCCGGTTTCAAATCTTCAATGATCTTTGCATCCATCCAGAAAATATTTTCAAGTCCCCACTTGCGTGAGGAGAAGAAAAAGTATTTCCCGTCAGGACTTACGCTGGGACAGTATTCTCTTGCATATGAGTTGACTTTGGGGCCCATGTTTATCTGTTTAGTCCACGTACCGTCGCTTTTACGGTAACATATATAAAGGTCTCCGCCGCCAAAATCCTTATTTCCACCGTCTGTTGTGAAAATTAAATAACTCTCATCAGGAGCTATAAACGAATTGTACTGTCCCCCTGGATCATTTACATTGTCATGGAGTCTCTCAGGTTTTCCAAATACATCATTATTATATTTGGCTTTCCAAAGATCTCCTCTAAATGTATAATACATCACATAGTCACTTGTAAAAGTCGTATAAAATCCGTCTTCGAATGGTGAACCAAGGAGTTTCGGCGTACTCCATTTTTTTCCGGCTCTTTCGGTAAACCAGATCTGCCATGAGGCCGGATTTCCGGTACCGCTTTCAGGGCGGTTTGAAAGAAAATATATTTTTTTCCCATCCGGAGTAAAGTATGCTTCAGTATCATTGTAGTCACTTGAAAATGAAGCAACTTCAGGTTTACTCCATTTCCCGTTTTCGAAAGCAGTATAATATACCTGCCAGTCACGCGCGGTTGACCACCTGGTAAAATACAGTTCCTTTCCGTCGGGTGACATACCGATATCACGTTCATTATATTCATCTGTTGATACTATCCCCGGTGCAAAAAGGACAGGTTCACTTCCGGGATTTTTTAATCCGAGAATATCCTTTTTAAGTTCGGGAAATTTTCCTGTCTTTGTTTTTGCTCCTTTTGAAGCAAGAAATTCAGCTACCTCCGTTTTGCCTGAACTCACCGCTGTACTGTATTGGGTCTCGCCATTACCTGTTTTTAAATTCAGATCAGCTCCATTTTCGACGAGAGTTTTGACAGTCTCGAGATGCCCTGCTTTTACAGCTTTAAAAAGTGGTGTAATGCCGAATACATTTTTCATATTTATTTCTGCTCCCTTCGAGATCAAGAGTTTCACAAACGCGGTAAGTCCATGTGAAGATGCCACATGCAGGTATGTATTACCATCATTTGCCTGCTGATTAACATCATTTAATGTACCGGACAAATATTCAATTATATCTATTTTGTTCTCATCCACAGCATAATAAAGAGGCGTTTTCCCTAATTTGTCAGGTCTGCCGGTATCAAGCCCGTTTTTTACAAGAAAATCTACAAGCTGTTTATTCCCGCTTCTGCAGGCAAAATGCATAGCCGACCTGCCGATAATATCGATCTTTTTTAAATCTGCTCCATTTTCAGCAAGTATCTTAACAGCCTCAATGTGTCCCGAGAGTGCTGCAGCCTGAAGCGGTGTTCCTCCTTCGGCATCAAGGGCATCAACTTCTGCCCCTTTTTCAATCAAATATTTCAAAACATTAACGTGTCCCTGCATTGCAGCATAATAAAGCGGGGTTGCTGTCTGAAGATTCTTTACATCTATTTCCGCACCCTTTTCAACGAGGAGTTTTGCGACATCGAGATGTCCGCTTATCGCCGCATAATGAAGTGCAGTGGTATTTGCAGCAGTTCCAGCATTGATATCTATACCTTTTTTCAGTAATAATTCCACAATGTCCTTATGTCCTGAATTAGCGGCAATATGCAGCAGGTTTCTTCCCGCCTGGTCTTTTGTCTCAAGAATTCCGGTATTTTTTTCAACAAGATCCTTTACATTTTCAAGATTCCCGTTACGGACAGCATCAACAATTTCCTGTGGATATCCTTGCGATAAAAGAACAAACAGGACAATTGCAGATAAGATCAACTTCTTAACATTTTTCATTACTAAACCTCATATTTTGTTGTTGTTAATTTTTGTTAATACTGCCCAACAACAGATAAATAAAATGTTTTATTCAAATACCTTTTTATCCAGTTTTTTCTTAAAAACATTAACATTATTAAAGTATATTTTAAAATCTTCGAACCGGTCAATAACGGCTTCAAAAGAATTATTCGAAATATGCATTAAAACAAACTGCTTCGGT
This sequence comes from Candidatus Zhuqueibacterota bacterium, assembly GCA_042570605.1. GTDB lineage: Bacteria > SM23-31 > SM23-31 > JBHPGK01 > JBHPGK01 > JBHPGK01. The sequence goes on along the minus strand of JBHPGK010000166.1, from coordinate 1,114 downwards.
TTAAAATGTTTTGTCAGAACTTCCCTCCCTGCAGGATCAAAAAGGTACCAGGTGTGCCCAAAAGCGATATCTATGTTCTCATTTTCCAAATTAAGATTCTCAAATGTTTTGACATCTCTTCGGGCATCACCTTCATGAAGGATTTTTCTACCGTCAAGATTTATCAAATAGATAAAATTCTGAGTTTCATTGTTTGTCCCGCTGTGGGGCGTCCTGAAAATCTTTATATCTAATCCTTTTACACTTTTAGATATACTTTTCCCGATTTCCAGATCACAGGTAATAAGCCTGTCACTGATATTTTCCGTAAAATCACCGCAGTTCTTAATATCACCAACAGCCTGAGGAGTGGTTACCAAAACCGTTTCCGGATTATTTTTTAAAGCTCTGGCCACATGGTCAGGAGTAAAATGATCACTGTGATTATGTGTAACCATAATAATATCCACATTATCAAAAGGCGGCTCGCCTTTTTCCATATTATCTAAAATATCTTTATCAGGGGTTGCATAAATGCCGTCATTCCTCACGAATAACGCATCAATAAGAATTTTTGTTGCCCCGGAGGAAATCAGAAATCCCTCATTTGCAATATAAGTAACTTCTATATCCCCGATACTGTTTCCCTTTACTATATAAGATTCCTGGGCATATAGAAATGAAAAAATGAAGTAACTTAGTAAAAGTAAAACTGCGGTTTTTTTAATTTTGCTCATATTAAATATCTCCTATCTGTTTTTTATGTTTTTAAAAACAGCCTCCACCCAGTAATCTGTATGCAGCCAGTCCAGGAAATGATTAAATGATTCGTACTTTCCCAATACTTTTTCTTTCTGCATGTCCTCAACACTTTTTCCTGCTTCCATGCCCTTTTTCACAATATCGATGGTATTGAGAAGCATTTTTTCATAGTTTTTAACATCGCTAAAATCCGAATCTTTTCCGTGCCCGCTGATAAATCTGGAAGATTCAGGAAACACTTCCAGTACTTTTCTTAAAATTTCCATATATTTGAAAACATCCTGGCTTGTAGCAGGAAATGACTGAGACAGAAGAAGATCGCCCATATGAACAATACCGGCATTTTTGAAATAAATTATCAGATCCTCAGAGG
>JBHPGK010000165.1:0-8155 GCA_042570605.1 Candidatus Zhuqueibacterota bacterium | reverse complement strand
ATATTGAAGGTTTGATTTTCGGAATGCAGCCGGCAGTAGAATTCTCATCAATTTTAAATAATGTTTTCTTTTCTGAACTCTTCCATTTTGGATATGTGTCATATTTCCTGATGATACCCGGATTGCCGTTCATACTTTATATTAAAAACAGGCAGGAAGAATTTAAACAGGTCGTTTTCGGAATTACAGTTACATTTCTGGTTTGTTACATTATTTTTATTTTCATACCGGTTGCAGGTCCAAGATTCGCTCTTGCATCAAGTTTTAACGGAGAAGTAAAAAGCATTCTTTTCAGGAAAATAATATTTTTCATTTTTGAAAGAGGTGCAATTAAAGGCGCTGCATTTCCAAGTTCTCATGTTGCTGTTGCTGTATGTATTCTTTTAAATGCATTTAAATACCACAAAAAGGTTTTTAAAATATTTCTGCCTTTTGTGATTTGCCTCTTTCTTGGGACAATTTACGGCAGGTTTCATTATGTACTGGATTCAGCAGCGGGAGCTTTATGCGGTATACTTCTTTTTTATTTAGGAAATTTTGTTTATATTATTTTGAAAAAGAGAGACAGACAGCAAAAAGAATAAAAATCAACCTCAAAACCATTAGGTGGGTATGAGCGGATTAGATATAATTTTATTACTGGTGATGATAACAATTGGATTGATCTGCTTGATCAAAGGCATAATCAAGACAGTTTTCTTTATCATATCTCTTGTTGCGGCATCATTATGTTCTATGATTTTCTATAAACCTGTCAGTGGTATTATCGATAATTTGATCAACAACAACCTGGTCTCAACAATTCTTGCGTATATTGGAATATATATTATTGTCATGATCTTATTCAATCTGCTTGCAAAAGGTTTTAAAGCAATTCTTAAATTTGCCCATCTTGGCTGGATGGACAGAGCAGGAGGTTTGATTTTTGGGTGCTTAATTGGGGTTTTTCTTAATAGTATTTTAATCATACTTTTAACAATACTTTCACCAAAGAAAAACAACGCTATCGAAGAATCTATATTTGCGCCCTACATGTTAAAGATCGCAAAAACTACTATTTCTATCTTACCACCTAACCTAAAAGACACATTCAACGAAAAGGTAAAAGAGATTGCTGTAGATAGAATTAAAAATGCTTTTTGAATCGTTGCAATGTCACATGTGATCTCCTCGTGAAAAAAAAAGAGTGTCATTCCCATGAAAGTGTGTGTTGCACAACAGCAAAAATGTCACCCTGAACTTGTTTCAGGGTCTCCAAAATAAAAGAGGAGATTCCGAAACAAGTTCGGAATGACAGTACTGGATTTTTTTCCTTCTAAAAGATTTGACTAAGTATTATGAAAAAAAAGCCCTGTCATGTCATTCCAGCGAAGGCTGGAATCCAGAAAACACGGCAAATGAACAAATATTTTCTTTATATACTTGCTTCAAAAAGAAACGGGACTCTTTATACCGGTGTTACAAATGATCTCAAAAGAAGAATCTATGAACACAAAAATGGTTTGATCGAGGGATTTACCAAAAAATATAAAGTTGACAAACTGGTTTACTTTGAAGAATTCAATATTATTAACGATGCTCTGCTGAGAGAAAAAAATATTAAAACATGGAAAAGAGCCTGGAAAATTAGACACATAGAAGAATTCAACCCGGAGTGGAATGACTTATATAATGAACTGGTTTGAAATAAAAAAAGAAGAACTGGATTCCAGCCTTCGCTGGAATGACAGATCCTATTTATTTGTTATTATTAATGTTGTGTCACTCTCCCCTTGCCATCCTGTCATAGGCGGGCACGTTTTTACTATATCGCTGTCGAAGGTGTTATTCACCTTTGATAAATGGCACTTGTGCAACACACATTTTCATGGGAATGACACTTTGTGTGTTCTTAGAGATTTTTTATATAAAAAAAACCTGCTTGAAAGGTCCAATTCCAAGCAGGTTTTTTTCGAGCGGGAGACGGGACTTGAACCCGCGACTTCAACCTTGGGAAGGTTGCACTCTACCGCTGAGTTACACCCGCATTACAATTATAAATTTAATTCAATTTGTAATAAAATCAAGAAAAATATTATGTTAAATAAAAGGTAAAAGTTTTATTGCTTTCCAAAGCTGCCTTGGCAAAAAAAGCAGTATGTCCTTAATTTTATTTTTACGATGTCTATATTTATAAATATCATCATCAGATAAAAGCTCTGTACGGTAATGAATCAACTGGACATCGTTATAAAGAATCTCAAATTTATTAAAAGTTCTGTTTAAAAAATCATAAGCAAGACCTTTTTCTCCCAATCTGGCATAGCATTCCACAATTCTGATATAAGATCTAATATCTTCAGTGTAAATATTCAAACACTTATCAAAGGTGTCAAGAGCTTTCCTAAAGTCTTTTTTATAAAAATAGTTTACAAGTCCTGATAAATACAATTTATTTTCTTCTATTGCCTGCTTATCCCATTTGTAACTTTCGATTAAATAGGGACTAATATTATAATAACTTTTCTCATCAAAAATAGACTTAATTTCACCTTTATTAACTTGTGAAAAATGTCCGCAGTTAAAAAGAAATAAGACAAAAAGAATTGAAATAATTGATTTTTTCATAAATAAAATTAATAAATCTGGACATCACCAACACAGGTGAAAACTTCTTCAATACCATCTAAATATTTGAATATGATCCGGTAAAGCCCGCTTTTTAGTTTTTCACCTTTATTATCGCTTAAATCCCAATGTAAATAATGTATCCCTTCTTTAAGAGGTTCTTTTAAACTAATTAATTTAACTCTGTTCCCTTTCTGGGATAGGATTTCAATATTTACATTTAAAGAATAGTTCAATCCAAATTTAAATGTAATGATCTCAAAAGCAGGATTCGGGAAAGGAGGATATATAACACTTTCCATTGGAATGGTCTGTCCGTCAAGGGTATCATATTCTACTGTAAAATAGCGGTCATACCCCCAGTCATTAGGATCAATGGATACAATTCTCCCAATTGGGTCAGTTTCAGTAATCCCATCAAATGGACTTAGTTCATCACCCGTGGGTTTCTTACATTGAATTGCAAATAAAATTATAAAAAAATAAATGCCGAATTTTTTCATTTATTTTCTATCTTTAACTTTTATCAGACAAGAAGATTTTAACCGATAATAGCTTCTGATTTTTTCTTTAATTTTTTTACATAACTTTCGAGTTTTTTCCGTTTTTCCACATTTTTAATTTCTGTAATGTAACCCCGCTCAATCCTGTTAAGGTAACCAACAGATAAACCCGTAGCTTTCGCAACCTCATCAAGTGTGATGTCTGTAATTTTCCTGAATAATCTTAGCTTATCAAACATAATACTACTACACCCCCTTATAAAAATTTAGCTCTAACTATTTTAACAGCGAGGGAAATTAAAAAGTTCCTAAAAAACATTTTTTATTTTATTTTACCTGCAATAAATTTTTCAGCCATTTCCACATCTTTTTTACTGCCGATAATCAGGGGGGTTCTTTGTGTTAATTTTTCAGGAGCGATATCAAGAATTCTTGTTTTACCATCTGAAGCGGCTCCTCCGGCTGATTCTGCAATGAAAGCCATTGGATTAGCCTCATAAAGAAGGCGCAGTTTGCCTTTTGGTACTTTTTTATCACCCGGGTAAAGAAAAACTCCGCCATATAAAAGGTTTCTATGAAAATCGGCTACCAGGGAACCGATATAACGGCTTTTATAAGGTCTTCCCTCTTTCTCATTTTCATCTTTCAGGTAATCAATATATTTTTTAATATTGTCATCCCAGTAGATATAATTGCCTTCATTGACACTGTAAATGTAACCTTTATCCGGAATACGAATATCTTCATGCGAAAGAAAAAATTCACCTATGCTGGGGTCTAATGTAAATCCATGTACCCCGTCTCCCGTCGAATAAACGAACATGGTACTTGATCCATATATTATATAACCTGCGGCTATCTGTGCGGATCCTTTCTGGATACAATCTTTATCGTTTCCATCTCTTCCTACACTTACTCTTCTGAATATTGAAAATATAGATCCAATACTGACATTGGCATCGATATTTGAAGAACCGTCGAGAGGATCAAAATTTATTACATATTTTCCTGTGGGGTACTGCTCCGGAATAGTAATTACATTCTCCATTTCTTCAGAAGACATAGCACATAAATGTCCTTTAGCTTCCAATACCCTTACAAAAGTATCATTGGCATATTCATCGAGTTTTTTTACTTTTTCTCCATAAACATTTTCATTACCGGTAAAACCCAGTATTTCAATCAGACCGGCTTTATTCACTTCCGAAGAAATAATTTTCGATGCAAAAGCGATATCCGAAATAAGCAGTGAAAACTCTCCTGTAGCGAATGGGAAACGCCTTTGTTTCTCAAATATATGTCTATCAATTGTGATAATATTGTCTACCATTGAGACCCCCTTTAAGCAAAATATTTACCGATGACATTTAATAAATCTGTCAATTGATCTGTCATAACTTTTTTCTACATTATCTGGAAAAAAACAAGCCGGCATCTCGCCCATTCTCCTGTGATAATGGAGACATTCACAGCATTTCCCTTTTCTCCCGCATCCGGGATATGAACAGTTGCAGTAACTCATATTCTGAGAGTTGTTTTCACAGGCCATGCTTGCTCCTGAAAGATTATTGGGCTTATTAACAAAAGACAAACGAATATAAAAAATAATTTAGTTTATTCCAAGAAAATTTCATCTGATCAACAATGTCATAAAATTAACAAATTCAATGTGTTAAAACATAAACTTAAAATTCACATTCAACAAATGAAATTTTAATTTATATTTTGATAATCGGGAACGGTATTAAGAGACCTTAATTTTATTTCACTTTTTCATCATTAATGTAAATTGAATATGTTAATTCTATTTCTTCCTTTAGAGAATGCGTAACGCTGCAGTATCTTTCATTTGATGCTTTTACCGCAAATTTAACTTTCCTTGCAGGAAGTTCATCTCCGGTAAGTTTATAGTCGAGGTGGATTTTCCTATATATTTTCGGATATTCTTCCTCCCTTTCACCGGCAACTTCAATTTTTACACTATCCGGGAAATAGCCTCCCCTGTCCAGCATTGTTACAACGTCTATAATTGTACATCCTGCAACTGCCCCAAGCAAATACTCAACCGGAGTTACACCTTTTGTATCAGTGGAGGTCGTCTCAAATGAAAAACCGTTATCAGTGGTTCCTTTGTATTTAATTCCTTCCAGCCATTCCAATGTAATCTTCTTCATTGCAGTTTTTCTCCTTCATTTTTTTCTTTGTTCTCATCATGAATTATTTTCGACCATTCTTTACAACTGATACAAAATACTGTAACCGCATTCTCCGGTATTCTTAGCATTTTTCCACAATTTGTACATTTCCCCGAAACAAATTTAGACTCTTCCATGTTCTTTTCTCCATTTATTATATTCATTTGAAAAATACTTTTTCAGGAATGATTCCTGCCACTGTTTATAAGAATCAGTATTTATCGCATTTCTTGCATCGCGAATTATTTTCATATAAAAATGGATATTATGTAATGAGGCAAGCCTTAAAGCTAAAATTTCTCCGGCATTAAAAAGATGTCTGAGATAAGCTTTAGTAAAATTCCTGCATGCATAGCAATCACATTCCGGATCGATCACTGAAAAGTCTTCTTTATACACTGCATTTTTAATAACGACTTTTCCCTGTGATGTAAAGAGAGTCCCGTTCCTGCCGTTCCTGGTTGGGATCACGCAGTCAAACATATCGATCCCAAAACCTATTGCAGTAACTATGTCTTCCGGCATCCCGACTCCCATAAGATACCGCGGTTTATTTTCAGGAAGCTTTTCGGCAGTATATTCAGCTATCTCATATAATATTTTTTTAGGTTCTCCTACAGAAAGCCCGCCAATTGCGTAACCGTCAAAATCAATATCGGTTATACTGCTTATGGAAATATCCCTTACATTTTTATATATACCCCCCTGGACAATGCCAAAAAGCATTTGATCATATCCGTAGGGTGATTTATTCCTGTTTAAACTTTCCATGCTGATTTCCGCCCATTTAACCGTTAACTCATGGGCTTTAAATGTCAGCATCTCATCTGAAGGATACTCTACAGGCTGGTCAAGAGGCATCATTATATCAGATCCCAGTATTCTCTGAATCTGAATAACCTTTTCGGGAGTGAACATATGGTACGAACCATCAATATGAGACTGGAATTTTACACCTTCTTCGGTTATTTTATTCAAATCCGAAAGACTGAAAACCTGGTATCCACCGCTGTCAGTAAGTATCGGTCTATCCCATCCGGTAAATTTGTGAATGCCCCCTGCTTTAAGTATAATTTCTTCTCCCGGACGCAGGTAAAGATGGTATGTATTATTCAGAATAATTTCCGCATTGGAGGAATCAAGATCTGCAGGAGATAGTGTTTTTACGCTGCCCTGGGTTCCGACAGGCATAAATATTGGTGTAATAACATTACCATGCTGTGTACTGAATTCACCAATCCGCGCAGATGTTAAACTATTCTTCTTCGATATCCGGTAATCCATCTTTTGTTTTTGGTTTAATTGGACCGTCTTTGCTTCCTTCGATAAACTGCTTCAAAACCGGGTCCGTTGTGTTCCTGGCTTCATCAACGGAACCATCAAAGTGAATTATACCCCTGTGCAGCATAGTTATCCTGCTCCCTGTTGCAAAAGCAGATTTAATATCGTGTGTTACAATAATTGTTGTTACATTCAAAGAACTGCCTATCTCAAGGACCAGAGAATCAATAATATCAGCCATGATCGGATCAAGACCTGTAGTGGGCTCATCATATAGAATATAACTTGGGTCCATCGCAAGTGCTCTTGCAAGTCCTACTCTTTTTTTCATTCCTCCGGAAAGATCGGAAGGTGCCATTCCCCCAACATTAGGAAGCCCAACCCTGTCAAGGTTTTCCTGAACTTTTCGTTTTATTTCAGTGTCCGAAAGAGATGTGTGTTTTTTTAATGCCAGAGAAACATTTTCCTCAACAGTCATTGAGTCAAAAAGAGCTGAAGCCTGAAAAAGCATCCCAAATTTTTTCCTCACTTCAAAAAGGTCTTTCTGTTTTAATCTGGTAATATCCTCACCATCAATAAAAATCTCTCCGTCATCAGGTTTTATCAAACCAATAATATGTTTTAAAAGCACAGATTTTCCACACCCGCTCCTTCCCATAACAACGATCCTCTCACCGGGCTTAATGGTCAGGTTAACGCCTCGTAAAACAGGTTTTTCATTGAACTGTTTTTGTAAATTTCTAATCTCGATCATATTTAAAACATTATAGTTGCAAGCAGGTAATCATTAATCAAAATAAGAACACTCGAAATCACGAAGGCTCTGATTGTTGCTCTTCCCACCCCTTCAGCACCGCCGTGCGTTGAAAATCCTATATAGACACCTACGAGAGCAGTGGTTCCTCCGAAAACAAATGCTTTAATAACCCCACCCAGGAATTCCCATATCCTGAAATATTCCTTCACTCCATTGATAAATGTCATATAATCTATGCTCAAAAATACGTTTAAAACAATAAAGGCACCCATGATTGCAATAAAATCTGCAAAAATTACCAGTGCGGGCATCATTGTAAAACCGGCTATTATCCGTGGTGTTGACAGAAACCTGACAGGATCAATTGCCAGTGTCTCAAGGGCATCAATTTGTTCGGTCACTTTCATTGTACCCAATTCTGCCGCAATAGACGCCCCATTCCTGCCGGCAATAATCAAAGCTGTTAAAACAGGCCCAAGTTCAATAAATATAGCTTTCGCTGTAGCAGGTGCAACATATTTTATAGGTATCAGCCCCCGAAACTGATATTCTGCCTGCCATGCAGAAACTGCACCGGTAAAAATTCCTATAATTGCAACAATTGGAAAGGACTTTATTCCAAATTCAAGCATCTGACTGGCAATTATAACTCTGTCTTTATAAATGTACCGTAAGTTTTTTAAGGAAGAATAGAGCAATTGGTGAAGACCGCCCGCTTCCTCAATAAAATAAATGACCCTTTTTATTAAGCATTTGCATAACACCGATAATATCACTATCGGAGTTTTTTATTGGAATACAAAGGCAGGACC
>JBHPGK010000164.1:0-8176 GCA_042570605.1 Candidatus Zhuqueibacterota bacterium | reverse complement strand
CATATAAAGCTCTTATTTTATATTTCCCGTCCCTTACATCTTTTATCCTGTAGTTTCCAGGAGCCTGCAGCGCAGTGCCGTGCCTCGGTTTTCTCGGTTCATTAATAGGAAAAGCCGCGATCACAATATTCGTAAAAGAATATGAACCGGAACCGCTGTAAGAAACAGTTCCTGAAATATAAGGGTATGCAGGACCTATTGGACCGGCAGTGTCTTTTAAATTAATATTAATTCCACTGACCGATGCTGAAAAAATCACAACCTGCTGAGGATTGGTCCCGTCCGCAGTATACATTGCAAATGCTTCCGGATTTCTATCTCCATTTGCATCAATACTTGCCACAACAATATATGCACCAAATTTAAATATAGGAATTTCGAAATCACCTGAACCTGTTAGAAAAGCCGAAGATACATAATTTCCTTCTATATCAAGAGCCGTAACAAAAATTGGATAACCGGTATAGGCACCTGAATAACTCAGAGTACCGCTGATATAAAAGTTTATATCCTTTACTGTAATGTTTATCCCCGTGACCTGGTCATTTTCGCCAATATTTAGCATTTCAGGTGTTCCACGGCTGCCAAGATAAGACCCCATTGCGTCATTCACATGATCCCCATTAATATCAATAAAAGCGCCGATATAATATGTCCCCTGTGAAACTGAAGGAATTTCAAACGATCCTGCCGACTGCAGTGTTACATAATAAGCCGGTTCCGACATATTGGAGACAGAAAAAAGTGCAACTATAATTTCCTGCCCGGTATGCTGCCCGGAATAATTCACAGTTCCAAAAACAGATGAACCTCCCTCAGTAAATTCATCTTCCAAAGTCAGATTTATATTTTCTGCCAGGCCACCTGAAAGAATAACAGAGGTTGGATATAATTCAAGCAGTTCACCCTGGTCCGGCTGATTATCTCCATCCATATCTAGTAAAGCGGCAACCCAGTATTCTTTTCTATCCTCCAGTCCCAGTTCACTAAACTCATAACTGTATGGGAAAGACGGATTCTCATCTCTTATAATATATTTATATTCGCCCTGTTCTCCTGAGGCAACATCAATATCAAAAACCCAGATTATCAGTGTCCCGGTTTTAGAGGTATTATTTGTAATTGTACCCTTTATTATCCCTCCTGTAGCTGTTTGAGAACCGAAAGTAATATCGATATTAGGGACCCTCTCGCCGTCATTAATATGGATCAAAACCGGGTTGCCTGAAGAATCCGTATAATATCCGGAATCTTCAAGATTTTGGTCATAATCAGTATCTATTAAAGCTTTCACATAATAATCACCTGCCTCAACACCTGATATTGTATATGAGCCGGGCAACGCAAGGACAGCATTATGTGATGCGACAGTTGCATCAAGAGAACGGAATAAACACACATACATTTCAGAGTAACCCACAGAACCGTTATAGGTAATCGTTCCGGAAACAGATGCTGTTCCGCGAGCAGGTTCAGGGAAGGTCAGGTTAATATTTTCTGCAATTCCTCCACTCAGGGTAAAACCTTCTGAATGAGAGAACATATCGGCAAGCCAAGTAACAGTACCATCACCTGTGACATCCAGAGTACAGACAATATAGTACGTTACTCCATCAACAAAACTTGCATCTTCAAGAGTATAATTATAAGGGAAAGATGGATTGTCAATCCATATCTCATAAACCGCTTCACCTGTAAGACCTGTTTCATATGACTGAGTGGTTGATACTTTTATTCGAAGTTTTGCTGATATTCCGGTATTATTATATATCGTTCCGGATATGGTCTGGCTGAATCCAGTACTGCTGATAATTAATATTGATAAAAGTACTGAAAAAAACACAATATAAAACTTCTTCATCTCATCCTCCAAAAATTATTAGTATTTAAAAAATTAATCTGATTTTAAGAGAATTCCAAGGACAATTTAAATTTACTTAAAATCTTTATATATTTTTGTGACATATATCACATTATGACTAAATTCTATTATTTGCTTTTAAGATCAAAAAAATATTGACTTTAGCATGCCTATATTATACTTTAAACTTTAGGGAGATTCAGGTTCTTTTTCATATTACTATATTACCGATGAAACTTTCATTAAAGGAAATCTTAGAATCTTCTTATTTTGATTTTAACATCATAAACAAATTCGTAAAAATAATCAACAGGAGCCAACATGGTCAGCTCTGAAGCAAAGGAGTTGGGAAAACGTATTCTTGAACTGGAGAAAGAAAATGCCAGTCTAAAAAAATTAGAAAATGAATTAAAACGGGTTAAAAGTTATTCTCAAATCCTTTTTGACAGAACACCAAGCGCGATTTTTACTGTTGACAAAGACAAAATTGTTACAAGCTGGAACCTTAAAGCGGCAGAAGTCACGGGTTTTACCGCTGAAGAAATTGTTGGTAAAGAGTGTTCGATTTTTGCATTGGAACCATGTAAAGAAGATTGCGGACTTTATTCAGAAGAAGTAAATAAGCCAATACTTGCTAAAGAATGTACAATAATCTGCAAAGACGGAAGACAGAAAATAATTTCAAAAAATGTTGATTTTCTGAAAAGTGAAAGTGGTAAAATTATTGGCGGTGTTGAAAGTTTTGAAGATATAACCTATAGAAAACTTGATGAAGAGGTGCTTGAAGAAAACGAGAAGGTAATGCGTGAGTGGTTTTCCGAACTTAATTATATATATGGAAAAATCCCGGTCGGGCTTGGCTGGCTGGACAGGGAATTCAGGTTTAAACGTGTAAATGAGCATATGGCTACAATTACGGGTAAAAAAGTATTCGAACATATTGGTTCGACAATTCGTGAAATGACCCCTGAACTTGCCGATAATATTTATCCAATGCTTAAAAAGGTTATTAAAACAGGTGACCCGGTAATCGGTGAAGAGCTGAGAAGCAAAGATCCGTCGGAACCTAAGATGCACAAATACTGGCTGATGAATTATTACCCGGTAAAATTTGAAGATGGGACAGTGCGCGGTGTAGGTATAGTTTTTCAGGATATTACAAAACAGAAATACGCAGAGGAAGCACTAGAGGATAACCTGCATTTCCTGCAGCAGTTAATTGATGCCATTCCTACACCGGTCTTTTATAAAGACGCTGAGGGAAACTATTCAGGATGTAATAAAGCTTTTGAAAATTTTCTCGGTTTACCCAGGTCTGCGATTATCGGTAAGCCACTTCATGATATTATTCCAAAAGACCTGGCTGATGAATATTATACAATTGACAGAGAATTACTTGAGACACCCGACAATATAGTTTATGAAGGTGAATCTGAATTTGCTGATGGTTCAAGAAGGGATATGATATTTCATAAGGCAACATTAACCGATCCCGACGGCACTATTATTGGACTGGTTGGAGTTATGCTCGATATTACAGAGCACAAGAAAGCTGAAAAACTGACCCTTGATAAAGAGAAACTGAAAACCGTTCTGGAAATGGCGGGCGCCACGTGTCATAATCTTAACCAGCCGCTGCAGGTTTTGAGCCTGTCAACAAGCCTGTTGCATGACAGAGTCCCGGATGATTTTAAGCATAAGGACCTTATCAAAAACATGAAAGATGCTTATCTGAGGATAGCTAATATTACAGAAAAGCTGGGTAATATTACAAGATATGAAACCACTGATTATACGGACAGTACAAAAATAATCGATATTGACAAGGCTTCGCAAAAAGAATAAGTCTTTTAATAATCAGTTCTAAATCTACCGCAATACCAACAAAAAATCTCATTTGAGTTTTCAAAAATTAATTTGTACAATACAGCATATTAATGTTACTTCAAAAAGGAGTACTTTAATGAAAAAATATATCTTCAGATCAGTCTCTCTCCTTTCATTAGTTTTGTTTTCTGCTGCCGCTTTTTCACAAAAGGCACTGATAGTGGATTACATGATGTCTGATCCGGTTCATTTCAAGAATATTTTATCAGAATTTCCAAAAAATGGGATCAAAGTCGATTACCGGAGGTTTTTTCCTTCATTGGTCAATGAAGACGAAAATTATGATATGATAATTCTCGGAGCTAGCAGATACCCCTACCCTTCACCGGAAAAAATGACCGCCGCTGAAAAGGATTTTCTGACAGATTATGTAAATAATGGCGGAATTCTTGTTTCTCTTTACTCAACTGAAGAAAATGACCGTATACTTATCAATCAGCTTCTTGCAAAACTTTCAATACCTGTCAGGATCGATGGAAGACATATTTTCGACCCGGTTAACGGTTACAAAAGTACACTTCTCCCCTCTTCTTACTCTTTGAATCTCCCTCTTTTGAAGGTAAGAGTGAAATCGCCTCTCGGAAAAGGAGTAAATACAATTTTTGGAGGAAGATGTCCTTGCCTGATTACCGGGCTTGGTGATAATTTTACTATCCCGGTGTACTCATTCGATACAGCTTTAAGATATGAAAAACTTGATGATAAGGCGGGAATTAAAGTCTGGGAAGGTGTATTCAGAGGCGGGCAGTATTCTATGGGAGTTGCGGCAGTCGGCAAAGCCGGAAAAGGGTATATTGTCCTGGTCCCCCGTTACCTATTCAACCTGAGCGGGAATTCAGGCCGCTTTACAGATAAGCCTGTTTTACCCGGCATTAATCCCGATAACAATAAGATATTCGAAAATAATTTAATGGATCTTCTTGAATCTTTAATTAAAGACGGATATGATTTCAGACCTTATAATCCGGTCATCAGGGCAGATGATCTGTCAAATTTTACCGAAAAACCTGAAAAAGTATCAATAGAAATGGGAACAATGGCACAGAGTGCTCCTGAAAACACTTATCAGAATTTGCAATATGACCCTGACAAAAATAAAGAGTTTAAAATCAGAAACCCATACCTTAATAAACTCGCTGTGAATAAAATCCGGAGTGCTTACACGACAATTGCAGGTCTGGAGGGTGATCCTGAAAGACTTGAAAAAATGATCAGAATTTATAAAGATATCGGAATTAATCTTGTTTACGGGATGCTTCATAATCAGCCGTATGCAGGACTGAAAGATGAAACTTCGAAAAAAGTATTTAATGACGGATTAAGGTCTATTTACAGATGTTTTGAAAAATATGATCTGAAAGTTATGAGCGGCGCATGGTTTCCAATCCCCGATTATTTCAGGAATAAACCGTATTCTAAACTTGTAACGTCTCACGGGAAAGAAAACGGTCCCCCTTCACCTCTTGAATGGAAATTCTGGGAGGACAGTTTTCTTCCGCAGGCTGTCAATTTTGCCAGACTTTCAAATGAATTCTCCGGAACATTGATCGGGATGCTCACCGACCTGGAGCTTTACGGCTTTGACACAATCATGCTTTCAGAGGCTTTTTCTTTTGACGACATATCATTCAGTGCATTTATGAAACTTGAGGAAAAACTACTCAAACAGAAAAAATTATTTGAACATGCTTCATCAGTCCCAAAAGAGAACAGGTTCAAATGGCTCAAGAAAAACGGTTTCCTGAAAAACTACTATGAAGCACTTGAAAAAGGAGTTGAAGAAATTGCCCGGAAAATCGATGCCGAAATCAGAAAAATAAATCCCGAATTTACCTGGGGGTTTTATGTAGCAGGGATTCCCCACAGCTGGTACTACAGGGGGCTGTTCCGGGGATTGAGTTCACCTGAGCGACCGATTGTTCTTATCACTTATGATGTTCTTGGCAAGGAGCAGATGGACTATTACGCTCAGCAGGGTATTTATGCCGTTTATTGTCCCGGCATACTTCTGAACACACTTAAAGGAGAAGAATGGAAACAGTGCCTGACATATTTTGCAAAACAGAATGACGGTTACTGGCTTTTTCCGGGCGGATCACTGCTTCTTGGAGACGACTGGAAATATAAAAAGGTAGACTATAATATTCTTGAACCGCCGGATAAACTTCTTGAGTCAATTAAGGCTGCGAATAAAGCAGTCGATGAAATGGTTAAGTGATGAAGCAAAACGCTAAGCGCATAGAGCATGGCTATACAAATGAAGAATCGTAGGGACAGGACAGCGTCCTGTCCAATTTTTATAGATTTATTTAAAAAAACAACATTAAAGAAAAGGACACCTCCTCAAACGTAATGAATCCCAAAACCTCTTGACAATCTCTTCATTTCTCACTAATATCATTTAATTTTGAAAATATTTGATTTAAGGGACAAACTATGCCCGATTATAAAAACAGTAAACTGCCGGTTGAAAAACGTGTAAAAAACCTGCTTGACAGAATGACAATTGAGGAGAAGGCTGGACAACTTCAATGTATGCTTAAGGAGGTAAAAGAAGGGGATGAAATTCTCCGGAACAGCATCGGGGGTCTGGGCTGCTTTCTTCGTCCTTATAGAGCAAAAGAAGCCGCCGCAGCCGCAAACCGCGTTCAGAAGTTATTCATGGAGAATACCCGTCTTGGGATCCCTGTTATTATCCACGATGAAGCTCTCCACGGATTGGTTGGGACAGGCGCCACAAGTTTTCCGCAGGCGATCGGGCTTGCATCCACCTGGAATACCGCTTTAATGTCGAAAGTTGCCTCAGCTATTGCAAAAGAGACAAAAGCCCGGGGTATCCGGCAGGTGCTTTCACCTGTAGTGAATATAGCAAGAGACGTAAGATGGGGGCGGGTAGAAGAAACCTACGGCGAAGATCCCTGCATTACTGCAAAAATGGGAACGGCATTCTGCAGGGCATTTGAAGAAATGGATATTATCACAACTCCAAAACATTTTGTAGCAAATATAGGAGACGGCGGGCGTGACAGCAACCCGGTACATTTCTCCGAACGGCTTCTAAGAGAGATATATTTCCCGGGATTCAAAGCCTGCATTCAGGAAGGGGGAGCAACTTCACTGATGCCTGCATATAATTCACACGACGGCATCCCGTGTTCATCTAACAGATGGCTGCTGACAGAAATCATCAGGAATGAATGGGGATTTGAAGGTTTTACCGTAGCGGATTACGGCTCAGTGGGCGGCATTTTTACAGCCCATAAAACTGCCGTAACGGAAGAAGAAACAGCAAAACAGGCAGTCGAAGCCGGAATGGACGTAGAACTCCCAAATATTTATATTTATGGTGAACCGCTGCTTAGGGCATTAAAGAAAGGAGACCTTTCCGAGGAAGTACTGAACAAAGCCGTATCGAGGATACTTAAAGCAAAATTCAAGATAGGGCTGTTTGAAAATCCGTATACTGATCCGAACGAATCGGAAAAAATAAATGACTGCACCGGCCACCGGAAACTGGCTCTTCAGGCAGCACGTGAATCACTGGTACTGCTTCGGAATGAGGATAATTTCCTGCCGCTAAGTAAAAATATAAAATCTGTCACTGTTATTGGTCCTGACGCAGAATATGTCCGGCTTGGCGGATACAGCGGTTACGGCATGAAAAAAGTATCGATACTTGAAGGAATTAAAAATATTATCTCAAATAAAACAAAAGTCCGGTACGAAAAGGGATTCGATCTTCCCGGGGGGATTCTGCCTGCTGTTAAGGAAAAAAATTTAATACCTTTTGGAGGGAAAACCGGGGAGAAAGGTCTGAAAGGCGAGTATTTTAATAATAAAAATCTTACCGGACAGCCAGTTCTTGTCAGGACTGACAGGTCTATTCATTTTAACTGGAGCTCGAAACCTCCGGACCCAATAATTGATCAAACGCCTTTCTCGGTAAGGTGGACAGGATATCTTGTCCC
This sequence comes from Candidatus Zhuqueibacterota bacterium, assembly GCA_042570605.1. GTDB lineage: Bacteria > SM23-31 > SM23-31 > JBHPGK01 > JBHPGK01 > JBHPGK01. Next base: position 460 of record JBHPGK010000164.1, on the reverse strand, counting down.
TGATACGACAGCGGAATATAAAATTGGAATTTCATCAGATGACGGTGTGAGGATGTACATAGATGGTAAATTGATAATAGATAAATGGTTTGACAGGGGGGTTACACCTGAAGTAATAAATATAGATTTTGAAGCAGGACGTAAATACGAACTCAAAATTGAATACTTTCAAAAAGGCGGTTATACATTTGTAAGTTTAGGATGGGATAAAACAAATATTGAAACCGGTAATCTTACAAAAGCAGTAGATGCTGCGGAAAAAGCTGATGCTGTAATTGTTGTAGCAGGTGTTGTGGAGGGAGAAGGCAGGGACAGGGCAAATCTTGATCTTTTACCTGATCAGGAAAACCTGATTAGGAAAGTGGCAAATACGGGAACACCAACAGCAGTAGTAATAATAGGCGGAAGTGCAGTGACGATGAAAAGTGGTTAACAAATGAACATGCAACGAGTACGGTAT
>JBHPGK010000163.1:0-8282 GCA_042570605.1 Candidatus Zhuqueibacterota bacterium | reverse complement strand
TTAATTGCTTTCACTCATCTCTCAAACTTTCCACCGGGTTTGCAGTTGCGGCTTTAACCGACTGCCAGCTAACCGTTAAAAATGTTATAACTAATGCAATTAATCCTGCTGATAAAAATATTTCAAGACCGATCTCTTTCCTGTATGCAAAGTTTTGGAGCCATTTGTTCATAAAAAGGTAAGCAATCGGCCATGCAATTATATTTGAGATTGTTACAATAATGAGAAACTCTTTAGATAAAAGTCTGATAATGCTTGAGATTTTTGCACCGAGTATTTTTCTAATACCTAATTCTTTGGTTCTCCTTTCTGCTGAAAATGATGCAAGGCCATAAAGTCCAAGACATGATACAAAAGCAGCAAGAATCATAAAATACTTGAAAACTTCTGCCATTTTAGCCTCAGATCTATAGAAACCATCAATAACACTCTCGGCAAATTCGAAATCGAAAGGATATCCCGGCACAAAATCTTTCCATTTTTTCGATAAAAATTCAATTGCCCCAGAAATTCCCGTTTCGCCGGATTTTAATCTGACAGATACATAAATTCCTCTTTCCAGATAAAGAATCATTGGAATCATTTCTTCATGTAGTGAATTAAAATGATAATCCTGCACGATACCAATAATTTTGCCCTCCCTGTTACCAGCACTTACCTTTTTTCCCAATGGTGATTTCAGTCCCATCATTTTAATGGCTTTCTCATTTAAAACAAATGCCCCATCCGTATCATCCTGAAATTCTTTTGAAAAAAATCTGCCTTCGACCAGATTTATATTAAAAGTTTCTAAAAAGTCATATCCGACTCCCCCATATCTTACTGAGAAATCATAATCATCAATTTTTCCCTCCCAGCTGATATTACTTTCATTATGACCAACCCAGAATGGAGGCGGACTCGCCGTAACATTTTCAATATCAGGGTGCCGTAATAATTCTGTTTTGGCAGCCTCATAATTTGAATTGAACTGTCCCCTCTTTAAGAAGCATATCAGATGTTCTTTATTAAAGCCCAGATCTTTATTTCTGATATATTCAAGCTGGTGAAATATTACCAGTGTTGAGAAAACAATTATTATAGTAACTGCAAATTGAGCTATTACCAGAATTTTTCGCAGCATTATGCTGCGGGAGGTAGTAAAAACATTCTTTAAGACACTTACCGGTTTGAATGAAGATAAAAAAACAGCAGGATAACTGCCCGAAATAATTCCTGTAAATAGCGTTACAACTGTCAATTGGATAATAATTTTCCAATCTTGCGAAAAATCAATGTTGAATTCCTTGCCTGAAATTGAACTATATACAGGAGCCAGCACTAAAACAAGTATTAAAGCAACTATCATTGAAATAATGACAAAAAATACTGATTCACTTAAAAACTGCTTTACAAGATCAGTTCTGTTTGCACCAATTACTTTTCTAACTCCTACCTCTTTTAATCTTGCAAACGATCTGGCAGTGGTAAGATTCATATAATTTATACATGCAATCATAAGAACAAAAAAAGCCAGTAATGAAAAGATATAAACAAAGAGGATATTACCCTGTCCCTCGTAATTATCTCTTACAGTTCTATAAAGATGAATATCCGTGACCGGCTGTAGATAAAGACTTAATCCGGACTGCGGATTATTATTTTTCAGAGCTGCATTTATTTTCCTTCTAACTAATTCGGAATCACTGCCTTTTTTCAATTTCACATATGCGGTATGCTTTTCGTCTGTCCAGCTATTTAAATCATATCCCCACGTTGTCCAAAATTTATAAGGTAGAACACAGTCAAACTGCAGATGAGAATTATGCGGAATATTTTTGATCAAACCAGTGACCGTAAAATCACGACCATGAATTTTAACAGTTTTTCCAACCGGATTCTCGTCACCAAAAAATTTCTCTGCCATGTCTTCTGTAAATAAAATTGAGTATATATCATCAAGTGAGGTTTTAATGTCTCCCCGAATAAAAGGAAAATCAAAAATTTTAAAAAACGCAGGATCTGCCCAGGCAACTCTGCTGTCAGTAAATACCCTGTTTTTGTAAGTCACAAGCCAGCCCTTTTGTACAACGAGAAAAAATGATGTTTCATCAACCTCAGGAAAATTCTCTTTCAAATAAGTTCTTAAAGCGGATGGGGTTTTCTGCATAAGATGTACTTCACCTTCAGGTGTTTCTATTCTTGCAGCGATCCTGTAGATGTCTCCTGCATTTTCATGAAACTTGTCATAACTGAGTTCATCCTGGACCCAGAGCATTATCATTAAAGAGCAGGCTAATCCTGCTGAAAAACCTGTTATATTTATAATGCTGAAAAGCTTTTGTTTTCTAATATTCCTGGACATAATTTTTAAATAGTTTCTAAACATAATAAAACTCCAGAATATCGAATTGTTTACAAATGCCGGTATTGCAGCTATTATCTGCAGCCTGTACCAGAGGCGCGCTAAAAACTTTCCCTTAGCGCTTGCGATCTGGTTATACTGCTCCTCGTAATCCCCGATCATCTCTTCCGGATGCTTATGATTAATAAGAAACCTCAACAATAATGCAGCAAATTTTGGCGGTTTATTTTTTTCTTTTATCATTTAATTATTAAATCCTGTCTCCTAACTCTTAACTCTTTCCCTCCTTTGGCGGGATCTGCCTCAGGCAGAAACTCCAACTACTTACTATTAATTATTAATTGTTAATTGCTTTCACTCATCTCTCAAACTTTCCACCGGGTTTGCAGTTGCGGCTTTTATTGCCTGAAATCCAACCAGAATGACCGACAATATTAAAACTGACAAACACACAATAACAAATAATGGTATACCCAAATTTGATCTGAATGCGAATTCCTGAAGCCACCGGTTTGCAAGATAATATGCTATCGGGATAGAGAAAATACTTGCCCAGAATATAAGCCTTGAAAACTCTGTTGTAAGCAGCCTGAATATACTTGTTACAGATGCTCCAACTACCTTTCTGATACCTATCTCCTTCGAACGCTGCTGGACAATGAAAGAGGCTAAACCAAATAAGCCAAGACCTGCAATGAACAGTCCGAGAAAAGTAAATACTCCGAAAATTTTTGAGAGCCGGTTCTCTCTGCGGTAAAACCTGTCAAAGATAGAATCAAAAAAGAGGTATTCAAACGGTTTATTCGGGAACAGGTTTTCCCATTGCTTTTGTATAAGTGCGATCGTATCATTCAGATTTTCTGTTTTGACTGTAAGGGAAACCCGCCTGAACCACTTCGGAACAACAACGAATACAAGAGGTTCAATTTCCCGCTGAAGACCGGCGAAATGAAAATCCCTGACAACCCCGATAACCCGGCTTTCGCAGACACTCGATCTTAATAACTGTCCGACAGCTTCATCAGCAGAATACCAGCCGAAGTTTTTAACGGCTGATTCATTCAGAATATATGCACCCTGTATATCAGAAGCATTTTGCCTTATAAAGTTCCTCCCGGAAATAATGTCCATCCGGTATTCCGGTATAAAGTCCGGATCAACTATCAAATAAGCCATAACCTGTGCTTTATCGTCATCCGCACCCACTATAGCTGTTGTCCATCCTCCAACACCGTACCCGGGAACACCGGAAGATACGGTTATCCCTTCCACATGCGGTATCCGGGAAAATTCATCTTTTACTGTTTGATAATCGAGATTGAACTCGCTTAAAAATACTGGCAAAATAAGCTTCTGTTCTTTTTCAAAACCGAGGTCTTTATTTTTCATATAATCGATCTGTCTGTAAAAAATAACAGCCAATATAAGAAGTGTGATCGAAACTGTATATTGTGAAACCACAAGTATTCTCCTAATCAATGAACCGCCACTTTTTGCCGCAGTAGAACTTTTTAACACAGCTGAAGGACGGTATAAGGAGAGGTAAAAAGCCGGGTAGCTTCCTGCAATAAATCCCACAGCAACTGCTAACAGTACAGCATATAGAATTGTTGCCGGATTAAAAAAGTCAGAATATGTAAATTCTTTAAGCATCAGTCTGTTAAAAACCGGCAGGGAAAATGCAGCGATTGTCAAAGATAGTATTAATGAGCATAAAGTAATTATCATTGACTCATTTAAAAACTGCCTGATAAGCTGTGATCTTTGAGCACCTACAACTTTTCTCACACCTACTTCTTTCGCCCTTAAAGACGATCTCGCTGTTGAAAGATTAATAAAGTTAAAACATGCGATCAGAAGAATTAATAAACAAATGGCAGATGCAACATATATGTTTATCAGATTTCCAGGCGGTTCTGTTTCTCCTGCAAGCTTTGAATAAAAATGGATCTTTGGCACTGACTGCAGAAAATAGGTGTTTTTCGTATCTTCTTTGCCATAAACATTTTCAATATTTCTAATCTTCCTATTGAAAGCTTCAATATCTGCAGTGGGAGCAACTTTTATATAGGTATAAAATGACGTCCAGCCCCAGTCATCTTCCATATCACTGATTTCGATAGTTTTAAAAGATAAAAGAAAATCGCATTTAAGATGAGTATTTGTTGGAGGATCCTTTATTACACCTTTTACAACATAGTCATACTTCTCCCTGTCAAAATAATCGAAACTTATATTTATTGTTTCTCCAAGCGGATTTCTTTCACCAAAATACTTTTTCGCTATTCTTTCTGAAATGACAGCAGTTTTCGGCTGGTCAAGTGCATTTTCAGGATTCCCAAAAATAAAGTCAAATTTAAAAATATCAAATATTTCCTGCTCAGCTAAATAGAGTGAGTTCTCATAAAACAGATTGTTTCCCTTTTTTACTACGTTTCTTGTTCTGCGCTGCAGGCGGGCAACCTTCTCTACTTCAGGATAATAATATCTTAAAAATATACCGACAGGCGGTCCAACTGTTGCAAAGTCACGGACTAACGATCTCGACACAAAGTTTTCAGAAATACGGTACAGCCTGTCAACATTATTATGGTAATTGTCATAACTCATCTCATCCTGAATATAACGCAGGATTAATATACAGATGGCTAATCCCAAAGCCAACCCAAGTATATTAATAATGGTATATCCTTTTTGTTTTCTCATAATTCTCAGAGAAGTTTTCAAATAGTTTCTAAACATGATAAAACTCCAGAATATTGAATTGTTTACAAATGCCGGTATTGCAGCTATTATCTGCAGCCTGTACCAGAGGCGCGCTAAAAACTTTCCCTTAGCGCTTGAGATCTGGTTATACTGCTCCTCATAATCCCCGATCATTTCCTCAGGGTGTTTGTGATTAAGAAGAAATCCCAATAATAATGCAGCAAATTTTGGCGTTTTATTTTTTTCTTTTATCATTTTTCATTTTTCATTTTGACTTCTGAATGGGCAGCCGCATAGGGCTGCTCCTAAAGAATATTATTTATACTCTCTTCCCTTTGCGCTATGCTCTATGCGCTCCACTACTTATTAATTTCTCATACATTCAACCGGGTTTAATTTTCCTGCTTTTATAGTCTGAAATATTATGGTGGCTAGTGCAACTGCAAGTGTAACTACACACCCGGATATATATGGCAATATAGTAAAGGAAACTTTATATACGAAGTTACCCAGCCACATGTTCATAGCATAATAAGCACAAGGCCATGCAAACACGTTTGCAATTGTAATCCATTTCAAAAAATCGAATGCAAGCATGGAAGTAATTCGTGTACTGGTACATCCAAGTATTTTTCGCACTGCAACTTCCTTCCTCCTCTGATCAACAGTATAAGAAACAAGACCTGTTAGACCCAGGCATGCAATAAATATAGCGATAAAAGCAAATATTGTTACATTTCCTGCAAAATCCCTGTCGTTGTTAAACTGCCTGCTGATTCTCTCATCCAAAAAGTTATAGATGAATTGCCTGTCGGGATATAGTTCAGAAAATGCGTCCTTGATCTGAAGAATTGCCTCTTCAGTCCTCTCCGGCTGCAGCCGAACGAGTAGATTTCTTCCAAATGGTCCTAAATGAAATATTGCCGGTTCGATTGCATTTTTTAGTGATCCGTAGTGAAAATCCTTTACAACTCCAATGACTTTATATCTTAAAATGTTAGCGGGATCATAGTAAAAAACCACTCGCTTTCCAATAGGATCGTTCCATCCTGCAATTCTAACAACCTCTTCGTTAACAATAATATTATCAATCGTATCTGCTGGAAAATCTTTTGAAAAATTTCTTCCCTGAACGATCGGGATATCAAGCATATCGAACAGATCATAATTCACGAATAGCCTTACAGGCTGGTATCCTTCGGTTCTTTTTGTCCCTTCGGGTTTAATATCAACACGCCCCAGGTTATCATCCGGCAATTGGCTTATTCTTGCCGTTGAAAGGACACCTGGAAATGCAGAGATTTTCTTTGATAAAACATCATCAAAACTCTGAACAGGAGCCCTAAAGGTTAACAAATTTTCCTTATTGTAACCTAAATTCATCGAATTCAGGAAATTTATCTGGTTAAAAATGATCATTATTGAAATAACCAAAGATGTTGTTATGACAAATTGAATAACAACCAGTATCCTCCGTATCAAAACTCCCTTTCCACTTGTTTTGAACTCACCTTTGAGAACGTCTACCGGTTTAAATGAAGAAAGTATAATTGCCGGATAAATACCTGATAAAATACCGATAAAAACTGAAAATATCAGAAAAAGAACCATTGTTGAAATATTATTCCTGATATCCAGATTTAGTTCTTTGTTTAATAATGTGTCAAGAAAATGAGAACTAAAATTAATTAATACCAATGCAATAAGAAATGCAAATATTGCCATAATAACTGATTCGCAGAGAAACTGATACGCTACTTGTCTCCTATATGAACCGGCTACTTTTCTCATACCAACTTCACGTGCTCTGCTTGCAGCCCGGGATGTAGAAAGATTTATGAAATTTATACAAGCAACAATTAATACAAGAATTCCAATTGCTCCGAGTGAATTTACCACAATACTGTCGTTTTTTCGAACATTGAAATCCCATTGAATTGATGTAGAACCGAGATGAATGTCACTCAAAGGTTGAAGTGCAGGCGTAAATACTTTTGGAAAATCATTTTTACGCGCAATTTCTGTTATTTTAGTTTCAATGTCTTCAATATTTGCCCCTTCCTGTATTAAAAAATAGCCAATAGGGAACTGATTATCCCACGAATCCAGGATCACAGGATTGCTTTCAGGATCAAAAGCGGCAATAATGTCAAATTGAATATGTGAATTTCGCGGAGGGGCTTCAATAATTGCGGCAACACTTGTATTTTCATTTCCGAATACATTCAGGTCGAGCGGTTTCCCAATCGGATCCTCTTCACCGAAAAGTGCTGAAGCAATTTCCGGTGTCAGAAAAACACTGCCCGGTACTTTTAGAGCATCCGCATTATTTCCTCTTAATATCTTAAAATTGAAAATATTAAGAAAACCGGGATCTGCTAATATCATTGAAGCTCTTTTTGCATTTGACCGGTCAGCATCTACCCGATTGATTGAAACCTCGTTTGCAAAAGATATCCTTGCTGATTGTAAAATTTCAGGGATTTCAGCTTCTGCTGCAGGCATCAGCGGCCCAGACGTGACAGCATATTCGCTGCCGCTGTCTTCGATAGATAATATCCTGTATATATTTTCATAATTTTCATGAAATTTGTCATACGACAAATCATCAAATACATAAAATGTAAGAACAATTGTAATCCCAAGTCCTACAGCCAAACCTATAATATTAATAGTTGTATATACTTTCTGTTTTTTCAGGACTCTTATTGCGATAGTGAGATAGTTTTTAAACATAATCATACTCCAGAAAATTGAATTATTGACAAATGGCGGTATTGCAAAAAACACCTGTCCCCAGAACCAGAACCATCCTTTAAGACGGTGTTGCTTTTTAATTATTTCTTGATACTGCTCCTCATAATCCCCTATCATCTCCTCAGGATGCCTGTGATTAAGGAGAAACCTCAACAAAAATGCTGCAAATTTCGGCGGTTTATTTTTTCTTTTCATGTTTTTCATTTTGTTCGCTTAGCGGGATGACTTTTGATTTTTAAGTTTTCCCTATGCCCTTTGCTCTATGCGCCATGCCCTTTGCCTTTTAAATTTCACTCAGATCCGGCATATCCTTCCAGAAAGCACTGTAAACCTGCTGTATCTCCTTCAACTGCTCCATTCCGACTTCAGTAATTTCATAGTACCTTTTACTTTTTCCTCCCCGCTCCGGTGTAGGATCTGCGAGGTAGGACCGTAAAAATCCCTTGCTTTCAAGACGGTCAAGCGGGACATATAC
>JBHPGK010000162.1:0-8305 GCA_042570605.1 Candidatus Zhuqueibacterota bacterium | reverse complement strand
ATGGGAATGAAACTGGTTGAGGGGCGGGATTTTTCGAGGCAGGTAAAGTCTGATACTGCTGCAATTATTGTAAATCAAAAATTTGTTAATGAATTCAATATCGTTTCTCCTATTGGGAAGATAATAAACGAAAGGACTAAAATAATCGGGGTTGTTGAAGATTTTCATTACAGTTCCTTAAAAAATGAAATAGAACCTGTCATTCATCCTTTTGGTTCCAGAAATGGATTGCGTACTCTGCTTGTAAAAATTCCAACTCATAATATCGGAAAAACAATCTCAATTTTAGAGGATAACTGGAAAAAGATCCAGCCTGATAAACCTTTTGTATATTCTTTTTTAAATACATATCTTGAGAGATCTTATAGGGAAGATAAAAGATGGAATTCGATAGTTTTTTATTCTTCAATTTTTGTAATTTTAGTCACATGTATGGGATTGATTGGAATTACTGCTCTAACGATCAGCAGGAGGATAAAAGAAATAGGGATAAGGAAAATTCTTGGTGCTTCCGTACCTCAAATTGGAAATTTATTAATAAAAGAGTTCCTGATCCTGCTCATCATCAGTAACGTTTTAGCCTGGCCTGTCACCTATTATTTTATGAATAAATGGCTTCAGAACTATGCTTACAAAACGAGTATAGACGTATGGATATTTCTTCTTGCAGGTATCTTGTCGGGTATTATAACAATTGTTACGATCAGTTTTCAGGTATTCAAAACGGCACATGCTAATCCTGCAGATTCTTTAAGATACGAATAAGAATTTATTTGATAATAGATCAATAATAATATTACCAAAAATAATTACTGCTGCTTTTTTTTCAGTCTTTCCTGTCCTGTTGAATACCGTTCTACAATTAACAAATGACTTGATTTAATTTGTATTTTATATTACAATTTAGAAAATTTTAGATTTGTAATATATGCAGAGAGAAATAACATGGAATTTATCAGCATATTCAACGACGTCCTGGGACCGGTAATGAGAGGTCCCTCAAGCTCGCATACAGCCGGGTCCTTCAGGATCGGGAAAATTGCAGCATCGCTTCTCGGAGAAGAAATAGGTTCGGCAGAATTCTCATTTGATCCGGACGGCTCTTATGCAAAAACGTACCGTCAGCAGGCTGCCGACCTTGCATTTGCAGCAGGAATACTGGGCATAAAAATTACAGTTGATAAGTTCAAGAGCTCTCTTGAAATAGCTGATAAGAATGGTATAAAAATAGAATTCAACATATCCCCAATAAAAAACGCAGATCATCCGAATACTGTTAAGATAGAGATGACCGGACGCAAAGGTAAAGAATTAACTGCTATTGCAAAATCCACCGGCGGGGGCGGAATATTATTTACATATCTAAATGATTGGACAGTTCAATTAACGGGAAAATCATTTGAGATCCTCGTCGAAAGTGATATAAATACTGAACCGGAAATCATAAAACTTTTAACATCTGATAAAGAGATAACCGTTTTACCTGAAAGGAAAGTGGTTGAGGACAGTGTTCTAATTTTTATTCAGAGAATGTCTGCAGTCAGTCAGGAAATTTTATTAAAGGTCAAAAAATTACCCGGTGTAAAAAAGATATGGAATAGCGATCCTGTTTTTTTTGTTAAACGTGGAGAGGAAAAATTTTCTTCTGCTGAAGAAATGATCAGGTTCTCTGAGGAGAATAATTATTCTCTTGGTAAAGCCGCTCTTGTCTACGAATCGACACTTCTGGGAATATCTGAAAAACAGGCACTGGATGAAATGATCAGAAGATATGAAATTATGAAATTTTCTGTCACATCAGGACTTAATGATAAAAACGTTAAAATGAAGATTCTGAATCCTAGCGCAGAACAGATCTTTAAATCAGAATCTGAAGGCAGACTTCCTTTCGGAGGCACGCATACGCGGGCTGCTGCAAGGACATTAGCCGCAATGCACATAAGTAACAGTCTTGGAGTGGTATGTGCTGCCCCAACAGCAGGTTCAGCAGGTGTTTTACCGGGTGTGATAGTAACGCTTGAAGAAGAAAAAAAACTGGGTATTGAGAATATTGCTTTATCTCTTTTTGCTGCTTCTGCTGTTGGTCTGATAGTCGCAAAACGGGCAACTTTTGCCGCAGAGGTAGCAGGCTGCCAGGTGGAGATAGGTGCGGCCGGAGCAATGGCTGCAGCGGCTGTTATTGAGGCATCCGGAGGGAGTGTAAAACAGGCTTTGGATGCAGCGGCGATATCGTTCCAGAATACAATGGGATCGGTCTGCGACCTTGTTCAGGGACTTTGCGAGATCCCCTGCCATACCCGTAATGCCGCTGCGGCTTCAAATGCATTTTTAATGGCAGACCTGGTAATTGGAGGTTATGAAAATCCAATTCCGCTGGATGAAACTATCGATGCAGTATATTCAGTAGGCAAGCTGCTGCCGCCGGAACTGAGATGTACATCGCTTGGAGGGATTGCAGTTACACCGAGTGCATTGAATTTAAATAAAATAAGAAGAAACTAAAGATTTTCCATCATTTCATTGCATTGAATGCATCCATAACGTCAAGAAAGTTTGAACCGGTATATGTGAACTCACCTTTTCCGGATTTCTTTGCACCCTTAAATAAATCTTTTTCCCTTCTAACCTTCAGCACCATATTATAAGGGGGCTGAAGCTTAAAAGGTTTGTAACTATCAATATTCAGCAGGGCTGATTTCACTTCCGACCTGATTTTCCGGCGCACTGTCTCAGGATGCAGACAAAGAGCTGCGGAACCCATACCTACTTTAGTTTCCACTGTAATCACATTACCGAAAAGCTTTTTCGCCTGAGAACATATCCAGTTATCTCCTGCAACCAGAACCGCCGGAACGTCATACAGCCCGGCAATAAGAGCATTATAACCTGCTTCAGGTAGTGAAATCCCGTTTATGGACAGATCAATGACATTCCCGCTTGAAGTATGAGCAATAATACCCTCAGGTGTCCCTGCTTTTGCATGATTTCCAATAAAGATCACAGCATCAAAAGACTCGTCTATTCCCAGCATCATGTTTTCAGGACGATCGGTTACGCCGCGGAGGAGTTTTGCTTTCTCGTGAAGAAGTTCAGGTAAAATGTTTGTTTTAGAACCATGTCCATCCCGTACTAAAATCTCTGTCGCACCCGCCGCAATGGCGCCTTCAACCGCAGCATTCGTTTCAAGCGTCATTATTTTCCGGAAATAGTCATATTCAGAACTGGAGGAACTGCATTCGCTGCCCGATACTACTCCCGCGAGTCCTTCCATATCAACAGAAATAAAAACCTTCAGGTCTTTTTTTGAACCTGACTGAAAACCAAAAAACAGTGTAAAGAGAAGAATCAATAATGGTAAGAAGACTTTTTTCATAATAGAACTCCTTTTATATAATAGACAGAATGAATATTTTAATTTCATTTAATAATAATAAGGAGAGGCTTAAGTATCAAGCTATTTAATGAGAGATTTTTGAATGCCAACCAAAAGGTTTGCCGAACATTATATCAACATTTAGTCTGAATTTACAATCTATTTCCTATTCATATCTCAGGGAATCAACCGGATTGGAATTAGCCGCTTTTAAAACGTTTTTACCGACGGTAATAAGTGACAAAAACAAAGCAGTCAAACCGGAAAAAACGAATACTTGCCAGCCAATCCCGGCTTTATATGCAAAATTCCTCAGCCATTGATTCAGTATAAAATATCCAAGAGGTAAGGAAATAAGATTTGCCAGCAATATCCATTTTGAAAGATCTTTAATAAGGAGAAATGACAGAGACCCGGACGTCGCTCCAAGAGTTTTTCTTATTCCGATCTCCTTTGTACGCTGTTCGGTCATAAATGACACCAGCCCAAAAAGTCCGAGCGCACCGATAAAAATTGATAGTAGGGTAAAAACACTTATCACTTTCATTAACCGGTTTTCAGTTCTATAGAGATTATCAAATGTGTCATCCAGAAAAGAATAAACAAACGGATTATAAGGAAAAAATTCTTTCCATTTCTTTTCAATCAGGCTCATGGTATGGCTGACATTGCCAGGTCTGATTCTCATTGATATATCATGATATTCAGAGGTACTGATAAAAACAAGAGGTTCAATTGTATAGTGAAGTGACCTGCTGTGAAAATCCTTTACAACACCAATTACTTGATAACTAATATTACCTTCACTATTCAGATCTGTGATCTTTTTGCCTATCGGATTTTCCCAACCAATCATTTTTGCAGCGGTTTCATTTATAACCATTGCATTTCTGGAATCACTAAAAATTTCTTTTGAAAATCCCCTGCCCTCAACAATTTCAAGTCCAAGAGTATTCAGGTAATCTTCATCCACTGCTGATATTTCCATACTGAATGACTGATTTTCAGGAAATCCTTCAGGCAGATATTGCCCCAGATAATAATTTGTACCGGGAACATTCAAAGAATAAGACACATTGACCACACCGGAAAGTGCTTTAACTTCATCTTTGAACAGATGTTTGGGACGGACACTGGAACGGGAGGCTGGAAATTTTGTAAACAGAACATGTTCCTTGTCAAATCCTAAATTTCTGTTCTTTAAAAACTCGATCTGTCTGGTAATCCCGGTAGTCATAATAATCAGAATGACTAAAATGGTTAATTGAAATACCACAAGACTGTTTCTGAAAGATGAACTTTTACCTCCCTTTACAAAAATTCCTTTTAATGTTTTAACAGGTTTGTACCGGGAAAGGAAAATCGCCGGATACCCCCCGGCGATAAAGCAGAGTGAGAACAGTATCAGGAACAGGCTTAGCCAGAAAGATGGTACTTCCATAAGCTGCATACTAATATTAATTCCTGATAAGTCTTTAAAATACGGGAGTGAAACCATAACAAGGATCAAAGCCGAAATAGAAGCTAATATAACATAAACAAAGGATTCTCCGATAAACTGTTTTATTATTTCTACCTTTACTGCACCAAAAACCTTACGTATACCAACTTCCTTTGCCCGTACAGCAGAACGCGCGGTTGAAAGATTAATGTAATTTACAGATGCGATCAATAAAATAAATAAGGCAATAACAGCAAATACATAAATATATGTAAAGTTAATATTACCCGGATTATCATATCCTAAATTCGAATGCAGATGGATCGAGGTTATGGGCTGGATATAAGGCATCAATTTCCCTCCCATCGGTTTTAGCAAATCGCTCAGATGTTTGTCAAAAAAACCTTTTGAGACCGTTTCAAATTCTTTTACCGGTACACCTTTTTTAAGTAAGACATAAGTATATGTCCAGCGGGATCTCCTGTGGAATCCCCGATGCTGATCATATGATTTCATGGAGATAAGGATATCTATCTGCAAGTGTGAATTTGCCGGCGGTCTTTCCATAATGCCTGTTACCGTCAGATCGATCTTATCCTCAAAATTTATCATTTTTCCAATTGGGTCTTCATCACCAAAATACCTATATGCCGCTTCGGATGAAAGAACAACCGTATTTGGGTCCTCCAAAGCTGTTTTCGGGTCTCCCTTCAATAATTTATATGAGAATACATCAAAAGCCGATCCGTCAGCAAAATAATAGTACGGTTCATAAAATTTTTTGTCTTTATACCTGAACTTGTTGAACCTGTCTGTTGAAAATCTTACAACTTTCTCGATCTGAGGATAATCATCAATAAGTAAAGGTGCCATTGCAGCAGAGATCGCTGCACTGCTGTATTCGGAACCTGACATTTCTCCAACAGCCGCAAACCTGTAGATCCTGTCAGAATTTTCATGGTATTTGTCAAACGACAAATGATAATTTACGTAGGAAAAGATCAATAGACAGCTCGCTATGCCAAGTGCAAGCCCAAAAACGTTAATAAAGGTATATCCCTTATTACGTTTCATATTACGAAATGCGATTTTAAGGTAGTTTTTAAACATGGAAAACCTCCAGTAAATCAGGTTGTTCATAAATAATGGATATGATTTGACAACCTGAATCCAGTACCAGACAACAGAAAACAGGTATCCTTTAGATTTCTGCTTTTCTTTAAATGCTTCTTCAATATCACAGACAGCACTGTCGAAGACATTTTCATCGAATACCTTTTTTAGTAACCATTCTGCTGATTTCGGCGGTTTTTTTAATTTTCTTTGTTTCATTTTTTTGATATTATCTCTTTTCCAGTAACGGTAAATTCGTCCATGAAGCTTCATGGACTTTTTTTACACTAATTAAAGCCTCTTTGCCCTCATCTGTCAGCGAATAAAAGACTTTACTTTTTCCTCCTCTTGCCGGCGTAGGCTCGCCCTTTGCAGAGACCGCCAGACCCTTTTTCAGAATTCGGCTTAATGGCGCATAAACGGCACCGAATGACCACTCGCTGGCAGTAATATCCTCAAGATGTGATTTTATCGCCATCCCGTAAGCGTTCCCCTGTAACCTCCATATTGCCAGTAAAAGCAATTCTTCCTGTCTGGTCAAAAATTTGTACATAATATCTCCCTGATTTACATGCTTTACTATTATTATTCGAAAATAGAGAAAAAAAGTTTCAAATATTCTCTACTTTCGAATAAATATTAATATTCTCGTGCAAATCTATGAATACTGAGTTTCGCAGATATTACTTTAAATTTGGTTTATTTGGGGAACCTTCAGCATTATTCATACTTCAACGCATCCACCGGATTCGAACGTGCGGCTTTCAACACCTGAAAACTTATTGTGAAGATAGTTATAAGGAAAGCCGTTATACCGGATAAAATAAATATTTCCCATCCGATATCTGTTTTGTAAGCAAAATTCCTGAGCCAGTATTTTAACATATAAAAAGCGGCAGGCCATGAGATCAGGTTCGCCAATAAAATCTGGTATGTAAGTTCTTTTGTTAAAAGACCGGCAATATTGGCCCCGGTAGCACCCAGTGCTTTTCTGATACCGATCTCCTTTGTACGTTTTTCTGTCATGAACGACACAAGCGAAAACAGTCCCAGACAACTTATAAATAGTGAGAGAAAAGTAAAGACCTGAATTACTTTTGACATTTGAACTTCAGTTTTATATAGAACGTTCAGGACATCATCTAAAAAGAAATATTCACAAGGGTGTTCCGGTTCAAATTTTTTCCATTTTTCCTGAATCAAACTTAACGTCCCGTTAATATTTTCAGAATTAATGCGCAGTGTAAGAAGATGGAAATCCCCGAGTTTTGTAAAGATCAATGGGTCTATTTTATGATGCAGTGACCTGCTGTGAAAATCTTTCGCCACTCCTATAATATGATAATCCACTTTTTGATTATTTCCGAATTCTCTCACAATAATTTTACCTACAGGATTTTTCCACCCCAGCTGTTTTGCGGCAGTTTCATTAATGATCGCTGCATCACCGGCATCGGAGGTAAATTCTCTTGAAAATCCTCTGCCTTCAACTATTCCCATTCCAATTGTGTTAAAATAGTCATCATCTATTTTGTAAATTTCCATCTCAAGAGACTGATTTTCAGGCATCTGTTCCGGAAAAAATTGTGCCTTGTAAAATCTCGTACCCGGGACATGTGAACAGATAGATGCACTCTCTACCCCATTAAGAGAAACAAGTTCCGACTTAATCGTTTCAGCCCAGCTCAACCTTCCGGCATCGTCAGAATGATCATTAAATATCTTTATACTCAGAAGCCGCTCACTTTTATAACCGAGGTCCTTTCCTTTTATATACTGTATTTGTTTAAAAAATCCGAAGGTTAAAATGATCAACAAAATGGAAATTGTCATTTGAATCTTTACCAGGAGATTTCGAAAAGTCAGATTCCATTTTCCCTTCAGGAACACTCCTTTCAAGGTATTTAAGGGAGTAAAACCCGACAGGACAAATGCCGGATACCACCCTGCTGTAAAACATACAAAAAGAAGTACTGCAAGCATTTCCCCAAGCAAAAGCGGATCTTTGAAAAGATCCATGCTCAAACCGGATCCGGATAAATTTTTAAAATACGGAAAGGCAGCATACACGAGAATTAAACCGAATATAAAAGCAAGAATCCCGTTAAATACCGATTCACTTATAAACTGTTTAACGATCTGATCCTTTAAAGCTCCTAATACCTTACGCATGCCAACTTCTCTTGCCCGGGTTGCTGAACGTGCTGTTGACAGACTGATATAATTTATACAGGCTATAAACAAAACCATTATCCCTATAACCGTAAAAATGTAAATGTATTTTATACTTACATTTCCAGGATTATCATTTCGCAAATTTGAATAAAGATGGATCGAGGTTATGGGTTGAAGGTATACTGAAAGGTCCCCGTCAAAAG
>JBHPGK010000161.1:0-8308 GCA_042570605.1 Candidatus Zhuqueibacterota bacterium | reverse complement strand
TAACCGGAAGTGAACAGATACTTTCAAATGCTTCTTGTACTACAAACTGTCTCGCACCTGTAGTAAAAGTTCTGAACGAGAATTTTAAGATTGTTAAAGGTCAGATGACTACTATCCATGCTTATACGAATGACCAGAAACTTCTCGATCTGCCCCATTCAGACCTTAGAAGAGCAAGGGCGGGTGCCGTCTCACAGATCCCCACCTCAACCGGCGCTGCAAAAGCCATCGGAATGATTTTCGAAGAATTGAAAGGCCTTCTGGACGGTTATGCAATAAGGGTACCGGTTCCGGACGGTTCTATCGTTGACTTGACTGTTGTTGTTGAAAAGGATACAACAGCAGATGAGATCAATAAAGCAATGAAGAAGGCAAGCGAAAGCGATCTAAAAGGAATTTTGGAATATAATGAAAACCCGATCGTATCCTGTGATGTAATAGGAAATCCGCATTCAAGTATTTTTGATGCTGAGCTGACCAAAGTTATTGGTGGAAATCTTGTTAAGGTGGTATCATGGTATGATAATGAATGGGGATATTCCAACAGGGTCATTGACTTATTGAAAAAGGTTATCGGTCTTAGAAAGTAGCTGGAGATAATTATGAGCATTAAAACAATTGATGAACTTGAATTGGATGGTAAAAAGGTTTTAATCAGGGTTGATTTTAATGTTCCGCTGGATGAGAATAAAAACATTACAAATGACATCAGGATTGTAAGTGCACTGCCTACAATTCGAGCTGTAATCGATAAAGGCGGTATACCGGTTATCATGTCTCACCTCGGACGTCCCAAAGGAAAAGCTAATCCTGACTTCAGCCTTAAACCTGTTGCAGAAAGACTTGGACAATTATTAAAAAGAGATGTCAATTTTTTAAATGACTGTATAGGTGATGCAGTCATCAAAGCAGTTAATAAAGCTGAACAGGGTGATGTGGTTCTTCTCGAAAATGTCAGGTTTCATATTGAGGAAACTGATAACGATGAAAAATTCTCTAAAGAACTCGCCATGCTCGGAGATGTATTTGTAAACGATGCTTTTGGTACAGCTCACAGGGCTCATGCGTCAACAGTTGGTGTTGCGAATTTCTTGGAGGAAAAAGCGTTTGGATATTTAATGCAGAAAGAACTGGAATTTCTGTACCGTGTACTGGAAAATCCTGATAAACCTGTCACTGCTGTGATTGGCGGAGCAAAGATATCGGGTAAAATTGATCTGATCCATAACCTGCTGTCAAATGTGGATACGGTTCTTATCGGTGGGGGTATGGCAGGTACATTTTTTAAAGCTATGGGTAAAGAGATCGGCGATTCGCTTCTTGAGGAAGATAAAATTGAGCTGGCAAGATCATTATTGGATTCTGACGATTTTAAAACGGGGAAACTGCTTCTTCCCGTTGATGCCGTTATAGCTGATGACTTTGATAATAATGCAAACAAAAAAGTGGTTTCGGTAGATGATGTCCCGGCAGGGTGGAGAATTTTAGATATAGGCCCCAAAACTATTGACATTTTTTCTGAGAAGATTTCCTCTTCCAAAACTGTTTTCTGGAATGGACCCATGGGCGTGTTTGAGATGGATAATTTTGCCTCAGGGACCAGGAAGATCGCAGAAGCGCTTGTAAATGTTACAAAAACAGGAGCAACAACTGTAGTTGGAGGCGGAGACTCCGCCTCTGCAATCGCTAAATTTGGAATGACAGAGGGAGTCAGTCATATCTCCACAGGCGGCGGTGCATCATTAGAATTAATGGAAGGGAAAATGCTGCCCGGTGTGGCTGCTATTATGTAAAATATTCAAAAAATGGGTGATCGTTTTTGTGTCAGTCACCTTTTTTTGTGTTCTTTGGCATGGGGTGATCAAAAAGCTCTCAGAAAGTGTCATTCCCGTGAAAACGGGAATCCATTTTCACCTTTGGCGGGATTCCGCCATGGAAGGGAAGTTGTCGTTTTAATAGATTCCGAAACGAGTTCGGAATGACAAATTGGTTTTTTCCCTGCTTTTTAATCACTCCCAATCAATAATAGTTGAGGTGTCATAAAGTGATTACTTAAAAAATAGCATCTCAACTTCTATCTTGTTTATGAATTAGATAACCATCAGAAAAACATCCTTGTTTATGGCTGAAGAATTTTCAAACCTGAAAGAAAGAATCCGGTTCTATTTTGATGATGTCAAAACCCCTATGGGAAAAGGGGTGGACATCTTTCTCATCATTGTTAACATAATAGCATGTATCGCTTTCGTCTATGAATCCGATCCAACTCCGGGAGAATGGCAGTCCGCACTTAAAATCGCCGAAATATTTTTGACAACGGTTTTTGCTGTTGAATATATCCTGAGAATATGGACTGCAAAAAAAAGAGCAAAATATATTTTCAGTTTGATGGGATTTATTGATCTGCTGTCAATATTACCCTCTGTTCTTGCTGCCGGTGATTTCCGTTTCCTGAGGATCTTCAGGGTATTCAGGATATTCAGGTTTGCAAGGTTCTTCAAAAATCATATATTTTTCTTCGGAGAAATAAAAAGGGTTCACCTTCAAGTCGTTAGAATTCTGTTCTCACTCTTTTCACTCGTATTTGTATCCTCCGGTCTGATTTATAATATCGAGAAACAGTTTAGCGAGGTAAAACCTGAAAGTATTACATCTTTTTTTGATGCGATATATTTTTCATTAGTAACCATTACCACTGTCGGTTTCGGAGACTTTGTCCCCCTGTCCGAATACGGCAGAATAGCTACATTATTCATAATAATACTGGGCATAATCATTCTGCCATGGCAGGTCGGACTGCTTATAAAGGAACTCCTCAGCATTGACAAAAAATATATAATCTGTACCCACTGCAATCTGAAGTACCATGACACTGATGCCTCATACTGCCGCCACTGCGGTAATCCCCTTGAATTTAAATAAGAATTCGAGTTGTTTTGAGTATTGTTCTCCCAGCGAAGGTGAAAGAACACCTTCGCCGGCTTATAATATCGGGTTCAATAAGAAATAGCATGGTGTTGCCTGTTGGAGTGTTCTTTTCACAAAGTGACCGCTTTGCGGCACCTCAACTGTAGTATTGCGAAGATATTACGAATTGATCACTTTGTACCATGAAATGGTCACTTCGTGAAAAGAACGCTATCGCAGACTTAATAACTGACTACCCCCAAAATTTTAACAAAATATATGTCTAAGTAATTGATAATATAATGATATATAGTAGTATTTATTATGAAAAACACAAAAACAAAAACTGTCATTACGAGGAGCGAAGCGACGTGGTAATCTCTATATATTATACTGAAAACTCTGTTATACTGGTAGTAGATTGCGACGCTCCGCTCGCAATGACAGCCATTACTAAAAAATAGAGGTAGTCAAGTTCGCAGACTTAATAAATGTTGATTTATGAAATGATTCTTAATATAATCCTGTACCAATCGCACTGCCGCCGTAGTCTTTCTTTTCAACTTTAAGATCCTTGAACTGAGGGTCTTTGATCCTGACGACAAGGTAAAATCCTTTCATCATTCCCGATGGTGTCCAATGGAAACTGAGCTCCCAGCAGTGGAGGTCCCTGTAGAATTTAAAATCGCTGGTTATTATCTTTTTTGTTCTGAGGTCCATATTATTTGAGTAGCTCATTTTCCAGTTCTTTGTAAGCTGCATATTAAAGCTTGCAATAGCGGAAAAGCGTTTTGTTGGTTGTTTCTCCGGATTGTTTTTTGTTAATGTGAAATTAAGATTGAGGTTTAAATCCCATGGTGTGTCGAGACTGACTGAACCTGTAGTTGACTCAAACCGCTGCTGGGGATCTTCTTCAAATTCCGGTTCGTCGGAGATAATAGAGGTTTCTTCTTCCGGTTCTGTAATTTTTTCTTCTTTCTCACTTTCCTCTGTTTCCGTTTTTTCGACTCCTCCTTTTTTTGAAAATCCTATGCTTGCCCGGAGGTTTGTTAATCTTAGAAACCTCTTTTTAAAAAATGAACCGTCTTTCCATAAATATTCAACATCATCAGATGAGGTAGAGTATTTGTAAAAACTGTGGGTCATACTTACATCAAAATTTGCCCACTTTTTTAGTCTGAACCTTGTTGAAAGATTTCCAAGTTTATTCTTTTTTGCTTCAAAATTATAACTGGTGCTGAAATTCAGTGAAAAAATATCGAACTTGTTCTCATCCTCTCCTTTAACTGTTTTGACTTGAAAAAGATTGTTAAGACTTATGGACATTGATCTTTCTCTGCGCTGGGAAGTCCGCCCGCCGATCACTACATCTTCAAATTTATCATAAGTGACTTTTTCTCCTGTTGTGTCTATATAAGAACCGAAATATTTGAATTGTTCATCAGAAAAATCCGGTGTGTAATTGAGTGAAATGTTGGGTGTGAATTTATGCCTGATTATCTGCAGGGGACCTAAATTTACAGGAAATACTCCGTAAATATTTGTACTTAATGCAATTGATGAGCGGAACGTCCTCCGTGCAATAAATCCGTTTACATCTTCTTCTATTTCTTCACCGTTTTCATCCAGGAATTTTCTTTTGTATTTATCATACCAGTTTTCCTTATAATTGATATTGGGATTAAAAGTAATATATTTAAATATTTTCTGCGGTGCGGAAAACCTCAGAGTATGTTCAATTCCGAATCCCTTTTTTTCAGTAAATGTAGTGTCCAGTTCCTGTATAGTTAATTTTTTTGACCAGGTATTCAAAAGATTTGACTGGTATCGGAAATTGATGGATTCATACCACTTAGATTTGGTTCCGCTTCCCGAAGGCCCGGTTTTATCCTTCTTGAACAGGTATGTCGGAGAGCTTCTTGAAAAAGCGATCTGCGGAAATGTCCTCGATTCCTCATCAGTTGTCAAATCCATGTCCCGTGATACATTGATACTCATACTGTTTTTTGTGCCTTCCCAGTTCTTTGATATCTGAAGTGCCGAATAGAGCCGTCTTTTTGCCCGCTGTTCGCGGTTAGTAGAAAACTGTGTGTAAAAGTTTTTATCGCTCTGGAACTCTCCCTGGGCACTTATCCGTAGAGTGGGATCTACAATATGGCTGTGTCTAAAACGCAGGTCCCATCTTTCGTTCCCGGTCATCTTGGGGCTAATGTACGATCCTGAGATATTGCCGTCAAGAACATATTTTTTCTTATACCTGAAATCACCTCTGAACATTGTAGCACCGAATTTATCGAAGTAATCACCCAGTATTTTAGTATCAAAATACTGGCTTAATGCAAAGTAATATCCAAATCCTCTAAGAAATCTTCCTTCACGCTGGCTGCTTCCCCAGCTCGGCACCAGTATTCCTGAGCGTCTGCCTCCTCTTGCGGGGAAAACCCCGAATGGAAGCCAGAAAAGTGGAACATCTTCGATAACGAGGAGAACAGGTTTTGATACTATTTTGTCTTTTATTTTAAATCTCATTTGTGCGCCCTGGAAGTGAAAATGAGGGCTTAGTTCTTTATCGCAGGTAGTAAATTTGCCGTCACGGATCTGCAGAATATCCCTGTTTACCCTCACAACATTATCACCAAGGTAATAACCGCCCTGCATTTTTGTTCTCCCCTGTGTTACCCTGCCTTTACGTGTTTTTAAGTTGTATACCATTTTAAATCCGTGCATCGGCTCATTCCCGACCTGGGTGAATACAGGTAATCCTTTGTATTTGATTGAATCCGGGTGTTCGGAAGCTTTTGATGAATCTATGATCCCTTCTGCATACATCATCATACTGTCTTCATAAATGGTAATTTTCTGGGCTTTAAGGGTCATATCCCTGTAATTAACATATGCGAGATTATTGTCTTTTCCAAAAAGTGTAATAACACTGCCCTTATCAGACATTTCCAGGATCTGGGTTTCGCCTCCGTAATCGATAAGCGTATCCGCTTCACCCTCAGTTGAAACCGCTCTCAAGCTGTCCTCCCGCTGATAAGCTGCTTTAAGTGAATCGATAGTTGATTGTGGAGTGACTGTAATTATTTTAGTAGAATCCTGAGAAAATGCAGTTGAGTAAATCAATAGAATTATTATAAATGATAAGATATTTTTCATACTTATAATGATTATAAAATAGAACGCCTCTTATTAATTCAAACGATTACAGTTTGAATATGTTTCAAGTTAATTTCAATATTATTGAGGTCAAGTTAAAGTTAAAAAAAAAAATGTATAAAATCTATTGGTTTTCTTCTGTTTAAATGCTAATTTTAACACTGTTAAAGATTAAGCCGGAATCCATATAGTACATTAAAGAGGTTAAGTTTAAAACAATTCTAACATATAAAGAAAAAAAATAGCTATAAATTCCTTGCAATCTGGCTTTATTTTTATTATATTATAGGGTTCTTTGAAGTGGGTCATGACCCACTTTTTTGTTATTGGTATTCGGAGATTTGAATGTGAATTTTGTTGAAGAAACGCTTACAAATGATATTAAGGAACTCATCGAGAATGAAGAGTTCGAATTTGTTGACTTAAAATATGTGCCCAGGGGTGATGCTTCGATCCTGCGTGTATTTGCCGACAGTACCGCAGGTATTACCATTGAGGAATGTAAAATGTTAAGCGGTCTTATTTCCGATTTTATTTTTAAGTACAACAAGATAGAAGGAAGATTTACTCTGGAAGTATCTTCTCCCGGTATCGACAGACCGCTGAAAACTGAACGTGATTTCAGGAAAAATATTAACAGAGATGTTGTGGTTCTTTATAAAGAGAATGGTGCTGAAAAAGAGGTTATTGGGAAAATAATCAGTATTGATGATAAACTTACGCTGGAAGTAAACGGAGATAATATTGTGATCCCCATTGACAGTATAGTTAAGGGAGAAATTAAATTAAAATGGTAATCCGTTATTTTTTTGGAGGAAAAATAAAAAAATGAACCAGGAAATTGTTGAAGCCTTTAAGGAAATTGCCAGAGAAAAAAATATTGAAAGAGATCTGCTTGCCGATATAATCGAAAATATTTTCCATATGATGATTAAAAAGAAATATGGAGAAGCTGAGAATTTCGATGTTATCGTAAATATCGATAAAGGGGATATAGAAATTTATCAAAACAAGGTTATTGTTAAAGAAGTTTCAGACCCGGTTGCAGAGATTGACCTTGAATCGGCAAGAAAAATTGAACCCGACCTCGAAATAGGTGATGATTTTGTGGAGATCGTTGATCCTACAAAATTCGGAAGAAGACTTATTATTTCTGCAAAACAGAATCTTACACAGAAGATCAAGGAAGCGGAAAAGGATGTGATATATGATGAGTTCATTTCACGGGTTGGAGAGATCATTATTGGAGATGTGCATCAGATAAACAGGAAAGAGATCCTTGTATCTCTGGAACGGGCAGAAGTTGTTCTTTCAAAAAAAGAACAGATCTATACCGAAAGGTATAAAAGGGGAGACAGCATCAGAGCTATAATTAAAGAAATCAATAAGACATCCCGCGGTCCGGAAATCGTTGTATCAAGGACTGATCCAAAATTCCTTGTCAGACTGTTTGAGCTGGAAGTCCCTGAAATTTATGATGGTATAATTGAGATCAAGGCAGTAGCGAGAGAACCGGGAGACAGGTCAAAAATTGCTGTTGAGTCAAATGATAAAAGGATCGATCCGGTTGGGGCATGTGTTGGAATGAAAGGTGTCCGTATCCAGTCTATTGTACGCGAATTGAATAATGAAAAGATCGACATTATACACTACAGTAGTGATCCGATAATATATATCTCGAGGGCTCTTTCACCTGCAAAACCCGTCAGTGTCAAAGTTGACCGGGAAAATAAAACGGCAATAGCTGTTGTGCCGGATGACCAGATGTCACTTGTTATTGGTAGAAACGGACAGAATATAAGACTCGCTTCTGTTATGACAGGATATGAAATTGAAACAGTAAAAGAGACCGAAGTTACCGGTAAAACAAAAGGAACGGTTGATCTTACGCTGGTTGAAGGTTTAACTAAAGCGATAATTAATAAATTGATTCGTGAAGGTTTTGAAACGGCCGAAGAAGTACTTGACGCCGGTGAGAAAAAACTTAAAGATATTGCAGGTATCGGTGCAAAGACCGCTAAGAAAATAATGGAAGTCTTAAATACCTATTTTGAATAGGGAGGAAATGTTGGGTAAGAAAATCCGAATTCATCAACTTGCAAAAGAACTTAATATCGGTAGTGATGCTTTGATCTCATTTCTTAAGGAAAAGAAGTACAGAGTCTCAAGTATAATGACTCCGATCAATGAAGAAATGTACGATGATATAATGAAAAAATTTGAGCCGGAAAAACTGATTGCT
>JBHPGK010000160.1:0-8314 GCA_042570605.1 Candidatus Zhuqueibacterota bacterium | reverse complement strand
ATTTTATCCTGAACAGGGTAAGAAAGCAATTTACATGACCTATTTTGTCAATATATTAATGATTAAATGTGCTGTTTAATACGTCAGTCTGAAGAAATATTACGTAAATCCCATTAATGGGATCTGAAGAGAAATGAAAGTAACCATCTTGAGATTTTAATTTTATATATATATCAGCGTAAAATAATATTTTTTCGTTACCAGTCAAATCCAAATTCATACAGGTTTTCGAAATCTGCGTCAATCGCAATTATTGCCTCTTTTTCAGTCATATCATAGACCGCCGACCATTGTGTCGATGGGAAGCTGACACTCCTTAGCATTTCCACTGTTTCATCACGGCTGAGATTTCCACCTGCGCCTTCCAGTGCATTATATATCCTGTTAAATCTCCAGCATGTGCTCTTTTGTGCGGGAATAGATCTCCCGTAAACCCTTGAGTTTGTAGCGACCTGCCAGTTTTGGGAATTCGGGATAACACGGAATTCTCTGTCATAATATTCCAGAACTGCAGATCTGCCTGATGCATCGGCAATAAGAATATGCACATCAGCCATGTGACCGCATATAATATTATGATTTCCGGCTATTTCAAGAGCTTCGTCCAGATTTCTTGCATGGTCTAAAACCTCTCTGACAAAATAGGTCATGTAAATTGCTTTCTTACCCTGTTCAGGATAAAATGTTTCCGGCGGGCAGTTAGCCAACGCTATAACGACTCCGTGTTCATTGATGCCGTCAGGAACAAAAAATGCTGCTTCCATTAACCGTAACTTTTCTGTATAGGATAGATCTTCAAAACGTGTTTCCAACGGATATCCATAGTCTCTCATTCGTGAAAGCGCTATCGATCTGTAACCGTCCGGAGGATTGAACCTTCCCACAAGAGTCAGACAGCGCCATCCTGCAGGATTATCAAAACTTCTCCCAAAAAGATAACCGTCCGGATTTCCAAATATCGTGAAAATAGAACAGAAATAATTCTTCTCAGGTGAGTTTATTTTTGCTCCAATATGACGTGTATATCTTAAATTCACATTCTCCAGTATACTGGTGTAATCTCCATAAAATGTCATTGAATACAGGTTGTCACCCTCTTTTTCAAGGCTGTTTATTGTCCTGGTTTTACTCATACCGACAGGATTTTCCCCTTCAGCATATATAAAGGACGGCTGTGCTTGGTAGGTATCACCCGATATGCTGACCTTAACTGCATTATAACTCGAGCAGATCTCCCACTGTATTTCCGCAAATCCGTTATTATCGGTGTAAATTGATATACCGTTTATTATTCGTCCACTCCCTTCAATGATATTAAACTGCAGTTTCACATTTTTTGCCGGTTCACCGTTCAAATCCACAACTTGCAGAATTACAGGATTTACCAGTATTTCACCGCCTTCACCGGTCTGGTTGTCGCCAGTAACTATATTAATTACTGCAGTTGATCCTGCCGGATTATTCTTAACAAGATTTCCTTTTCCCTTGCAACCGGTCAAAGAAACCACAGTAATAATCACCAGAACAGTTCGGTATATTATAAAGAAGTATAATTTTCTCACATTTTTCTCCTTCTCTTCCATCTTTAGTTTACTACCTGCCTCCAGACCGGATGTTTATCTAAAAAATTGTTTTCAGTTATTCGTGTTATATTCCCCGGTACAAGATCATTAGATATTTCCATGATATATATCTCATGGTTGCCGCTTACATCCGAGGAATATATAATTCGTGTTCCGTCGGGTGACCAGCCGACTTCTCTTTCCTCTGCTTCATTTTCTGTGATTCTGGTCTGACCTGTACCGTCTGCGTTCATTATATAGATCTCGGAGTTCCCGTCGCGATATGATATAAATGCTATCCGGTTTCCGTCAGGTGACCAGTTCGGGACCCAGTCATCAGTCTGATTATTGGTAAGTCTTTCTACATTTGAGCCATCTGCATCTATTACATAAATTTCCCAGATACTGTCGCGATTAGTACAGAATGCAATTTTAATACCGTCCGGTGACCAGCTTGGGTAACCGGAATGAGCACTGGTATTCGTTAAACGCACCTGGTCCGTGCCGTCAGTATTCATGACATATATTTCAGCATTCCCGTCCCGCTGGGAGGAAAAAACGATCTTACTCCCGTCGGGTGACCAGGCTGATTCCCAATCCTGTGCCGAATGCGTTGTAAGTCTTCTCCTGCCTGTCCCGTCAACATTAATTGTATAGATATCTACATTTTCATTTACAAAAGATGATATTGTTAAACGGGTGCCGTCGGGAGACCATGAGGGCCAGTAATCTATATAATTATTGACTGTTACTCGTCTCTGACCGCTTCCGTCCGTTTCCATCACATATATATCGCCGTTCCCCGTACGGTCGGAATAAAAAGCAATTAGTTCCTGCCCATGATCTTCATCTTTGTTTTGTGAATTCGAAGGCGTTTTCTTACAGAAGATACTTATAACAGGCATCAAAATAATGATTAATACAAAGTAAGTATTTTTAAGCTTCATTAAATAATCTCCTAAATTTTCAGTATTGAATGATTTTACTCTGCTTTTTATGATTCTTGAATTTACCTGGCTGACATATTTTCCTCTTCTAAAAGAATAGAAGGAATAATATAATCTTCGATTATACTTTTAATTGGTATTATTTCGGCAGTGTAATAATTACCTCCGGTTGTCACAAAAACAATATCTAATTCAGGGATCTGTATTATCCATTGTCCGCCCCAGCCTGATGCCATATAAGCACAAAAATTCCTGCCCTGAGAGTTCAGATCCCACAGCCACCATTGATAACCATAACCGTCTGCCCATCTGAATGCATCTGTATAATTATTCGGATCGAAATGCTTTTGCGTAGAAATACTGATCCACTCTTCAGAAATGACCCGTTCATTTTCCCACTTACCGGTGTTTAAAAACAACTGCCCGAATTTAGCCATATCCCTTGAGCACAGCATTAATTCGCCGGAAGCAAGAACCAGTCCTGCCTGTGTTACCTGCCATTCAAAATCGGTTATTCCAAGTTTATA
The DNA here is from genome assembly GCA_042570605.1 of Candidatus Zhuqueibacterota bacterium. GTDB lineage: Bacteria > SM23-31 > SM23-31 > JBHPGK01 > JBHPGK01 > JBHPGK01. The sequence goes on along the minus strand of JBHPGK010000160.1, from coordinate 5,278 downwards.
AAACAAATAATTTTCGGAAAAATAATCCAGTCTCTGCCCTGTTGCTCTGTAAATGATCTCTCCAAGAATATTCGTGTTATTGTTATTGTATTTAAAAACCGTACCCGGAATAGTCTCCAGTTCCTTTGAAAGAAGAAATCTGGCAGGTTCATTACTTTCAAACATCCCGTTCATATCATTCCGGGAATCAAAATATGAATATGTGGCATCATCATACTCCAGACCGGAGGTCATTGTAAGTAAATGTTCTATTGTTAAATCCCCTTTTTCAGGCGTTATTGTCAACAGGTCGGAATATTCCGGGAAAAAATCGAAAACCTTCTGGTTAACCGACTGCAGGTATCCTTTGTCAATAGCAATTCCTAATAATGCTGATGTAAAACTTTTTGTGGCGGAACAAAGTGTATGCGTATCACTCCTGTTGAACCCTGTCTCTCCGGTATACCGTGCTAACTTGAATTTTTCACCGGGGAAATATTCTTCAAAAACAAGTTTCCCGTCCTTTACGATCAAAATACTGTGGATTTTATGCTCGCCGATTCTGTCCAGTTCATTCATTAAATCAACTAATTGTGCCTCATCCATCCCTGCACTGTTTAAAGAACCTGTTTCCCAGCCGTCATTGATCTGCTCGGGAATCCGATAACTGTAAACATTTGAATTATCATTAACTACAAGTTCTTTTTCAGGACTGCACGATATAAATGCTAAAATAATCAACAGCACAAAAAGCACCGGATCAATATATCTGACTCTGTATTTCACAAGTGTTTTACTTATATTTAAACTTAATCATGAATTTCAGACTCATTTTAATTAAGAAAACCGGTTATAAGGTCCCAGAAATTATCTTCATAATACTGTACGCTCATCCCCATATACATCTCAAAAGCGGCGGCAAAACCGGCGCGGGAAGAGGCCATGTATCTGTACATTTCCAGAACATCGGTAAATGTTTTCCCATGACCTTTCTCATCAAGCAGATATTTAACAGCAGTTCCGAACATATTATACCATCTTCTGCCTTGAGTGGGATAATTGTTGAAATCCTTTACTGTTAAAGGATTTTCATTACCCGGAATCTGGCGCCATTCATTTAATTCCTGTATATTTGCAACAGGAGGACGGTTATTGCTGATATATACCGCAATCCCTTCGGAAAACCAGACATCCGGCCATAGATTTGGTAAATTATCCAATCCGACCAGAAACGAAATTAAATGCACAGTTTCGTGTTTTAGATCAGGTCTGTAAATCTCTCTTAAACTCCCGGATGCCTGAAGATAGGTCTGAGAATCAAAAGCATAATAAACATACCCGGCATTAAATGCAAAACCTCCATACGGGAAGCTCGTATTTACATTGGAAAATATTGTGGGTTTTGTAAATCTATTTGATTCTATTATCCCTACTTCTCTTCCGCTTTGTATGTTAAATGCCTGAAATACTTCATACAGCGTTTCTTCGGCCATCTTTGCAAACCTTATTTTTACGTCATCACTGCTCGCATCACTGAATATCAGATAGTGGTCAGTTTCTAAAATCCGGTTATCATGAATAACAGCTCTGCCAAATAAACTGGGAAAACTGACATTCTTAATCCACCTCGTCTCTATGTTTATCTCAGTCTGTGCAAAAATATAAACTGCTTCCGCAGAATATTCGTCATCCGTTACCGATACTTTCAGTATATGTTCATCGCCGTTTCCCAGGGTCCAGTAAGTATCGGCAAATCCTCCGCTGTCCGAAGGTACAGAATGATCATCTAATGTGCCCCCGCCATCAATAAGGCTGAATGTTATTTGAATATTTTCAAGAGGATTATTTTCTGAGTCAGTTACTTTAATAACAATGGGCTCTTTTAACTTTTCACCGTTATCTCCGGGCTGGTTTTTACCGGAAACGATGTTTAAAACAGCAGAAATTTTTTCTTCCGGCGCAGTATTACCGGCACTTCGGCATGAAATTATTACAATACTTATTAATAAAATCAATAATTTTTCAAATAAAGTTTTCATTGTTTGTCCATTTTTTTGAATTTTAACTTCTCCGTTAATAAGTTCTGTTAAACCATATCTCATTTGGTACGTCAATAAAAGTTGCTGCAAAAATATCAAGGTCGCCATCATTATCAATATCCTCTATTTCAACTCCATGTCCCCATTGGGTCAGGTTCTGTCCCGAATCGGTAAAATATCCGCTTCCATTATTCAACCAGATCTTTGAATAGATCTCACCCATATTTGAACAGACAGTATCAAAAATTATATAGTTTTCATCGGGGCTATAAAATGATCCGGTAAAAATTATTAAAATTGTAAATACAAAAAATAATAAAATGGATAATGAATGATTTTTTGAATTCATAATAATCTCCGAATCCTATTTCCCGCGAAAAAAGAAGCATAGAAACAATCCCGCTGTTCCAATACACATTGTCCCGGTGCCAAATCCACAACCGCCTTTACCACCTGTATTTCCTTCAGAGTGATCGTAATTATTGTCGGGATTTTGATCTTGATCTGAATTTGTAAACATTGAACTTATTGAGAAATACCGGTTCCCTTTTTGTAATTCTTCAACTAAATTAAATTTAACAACTTTCTCAAAATCATGAAAATAGTAGAAATATATATCAAGGTTTTGTAAATCGCATATAAATGAATAAAGTGTTGTGCACTGCTGCCCGTTTTCTCTAATGTGCACTGCATCCAATATTGACCGCACATTTTCTATTGTTGCATCATCATTTTGCTCAAGCATTCTTTTTGCTGTATCATACCTCCAGCAGGGATAACCACCGAGAGAAGGTGATAATAAAAAATAGTTGGTTACAATCTGGTAAGTTTTTGTTTTTTGAATAATAGCTATGTCATCATGAGTACTGTTCCATCCTCCAACTATCATTGACTTGCCGGTTTTATCAGCAAACATTAATTGACCTACATTTCTTAGAACATCATAACGATAAATATTTATCAATTCAATTGCTTCGTCCACGGTTGCACATTCTCGCATAATTTTATCCGTTAAATTTCCATTAAACGGAATTTTATCAGAAGGAAACTCCAAGTTTATGCGTGGAGTACCATATCCATCAAAGCATAGTCCCTGATCATTCATACCTCCCTGGGCATAAGTATTGTTATGCCCCCAATATACGGTGCCGTATTTTCCGTTACCTGCAGGTAAAAACCATATTTTATAATCATAACTCGGATAATAATCCTCATTATTCCCAAACAGAGCTACTCCATTTTTTGTAACGCTGATTCCAGTACATGAAGTTCGTTGAAGCGGCGGTTCTATATTTATTGATAAAAACATAACAACTAATGCAGCAGGAGCAAATAACCAGACAATTTTCTTCATATCTAAACCTTTCAATTTACTCAACAAAAAAACCGTAGTTTTCATGAATTAATCCTACTCATATTTTATCTTAAATCATATATAATACTCGCAGATACCCAGAACACGGTAAGTTTTCCATTGGGACCATGATTCCTGTTATAAAATAGATATTTACCGTCTGCGGTAACATGTGCGCAGATATCATTTCCGGAAGAGTTGACAGGTTCTCCGATGTTTTTTGCCTCAGTCCAGTTACCATCCCCGTCCTTGAAGCTGATAAAGAGGTCACTATATTTGATATCACCTCCATGCCTGCTGAATATCAGGTAGCTTTCATCGGGTGCAATATATGGAGCCTGATCAATAAATTCTGTGTTGACTGCTGTACCCAGTTTTTCAACCAGTTTATACTCTCCATTTACCGGTTTTGCCATATAAACGTCACTGTCTGCCCCGAAATAAAGATTCCCGTTTGCCGCAACGGATAACTGCCAGTGTATCCTCGAAAGAGAATTTACCGCATTATTAAGAGGTCTTGGCTCACTCCAGCCATTATTTTGACGTTCCACTACCCAGATCTTTTCCTCATAATCTTTCTGTGTAGAAGTCAGGGGAAAGGTTGAATTAAAGAACATCTTTTTCCCGTCAATTGAGAAAACCGGATCAGAGGTCTTGTATTCTGAGTGGAATGAAACTTCCGCCGGTTCAGTCCATTTTTTATTTTTTAATTTCATAAATAAAATGTTTTTCCCATCCATCAGGTCCCAGTAAACCTCTTTACCGTCCGGGGAGAATACAAGACCACCATGAACTTCCATGCTTATTATTTCAGGAGCAAACACTTTTGGGGTCTTCCCCGGCGGTATCTGACCAAGGTATGGCCCGGATAGTTCCTGATTTGTATTATTTTGTGATGTTGACTTTTTACAGAAAATACCTGCAATGATAAAAACAGTGAGTATAAATGATATAAAGACTTTTTTCATAGTTATACCTCAGGCATGTTCAATTTTACATTAGCGTATCAATTATTCCTGCATTCACCCAGTAAATATCTCCATCATGTTCAAAGAACAGATAAAGCCCATCGCGTGTTACAAAAGGACATGCTGTTTCCGTCCCTACATCCAGCCTGTCATGTAAAGAGACTGGTATTCCCCATGTCCCGTCCTGATTTTTAAAACTGATGAATAATTCACGTATCCCTACATTGCTGCCGGGGACAACATCAAAAATAATATAGCTTTCATCAGCAGCTATAAACGGATGTGCAGGAAAATTTTTATCGTTAATATTATCACTCAATTTTTCCGGCTCCTGATAGCTGGCGTTTACTAATCTGGATACAGAGATCCACTGATCTGCAGCAGGATCATCACTTGCTGTAAAATACATGTTTCCGTTATCAGCAACAGATGGATACATCATAAATATATCCTTTAACGGGGCGTCCATAGTGCCGGATTCAGACCAGCCGGATCCAGTTTTTTCAACATACCATTGATGCAGGCTTGTAGAGCTTGTTCCCGGCAGCGGTCTTTCGCTTCCGTAATACAGAATATTTCCATCAGTTGTTATATGGGGTTCAATTTCATTATAGGGCGCTGAAAAAGAAGCCGCTGCCGGTCTGGTCCATTTACCGTTTTCTTCTTTGCAGGTCAGTATCGAAGGTCTGCCGGTATTCCTTGTAAAGAAACACTCCTTCCCATCGGGTGAAAATGTAATACCCCAGTCTCTTCCTGTTGAAATAATGCCTTCAGCAAATTTAACGGGTGAAGTACCCGGAGGTGTCTGCCCCAAATACGGTCCGGACAGATCCGTAAGACTATTGTTTTCCTGTGGAGAGGAGGTGTCTTTTGAACAAAATGCAATAAATAATGAAACTAAAACAAAACACATTGCAAGGATAAATAATTTTCTCATA
>JBHPGK010000159.1:0-8322 GCA_042570605.1 Candidatus Zhuqueibacterota bacterium | reverse complement strand
CCAGGAATATTATAAGAAAGATTTTAGCTGCTTTTTTCATTTTACGCTACAATAGGAGTTCTTTTAAATGATGTCATTATAAATGACAAAGAATATATTGTTGATATCAAGCAGTTTGATGATATGAAATATACAACTTCCTTTATAGGTAAAAACGGTAAGATCCTTAAAAAAGATTTTAATACAAGAGCTGTTTACAGGTTTAAAGGGGACGAGTTATATGTCAGGGCAAGAATATTTGCCAGTTCAGGAGATTTTGCCTGTACACAACCCGTATTTTTAAGAAAATGACTCAACATCAATAAAGTCAATCAATAAAAATGGGAGTAAAATGAAAAAAGCAGCTAAAATCTTTCTTATAATATTCCTGGGTTTTTCAATTAGTGCTTTCTCTCAGGAATATCAATGGTTTAAGGGTAACACACATACCCATACCACAAATTCAGACGGTGATATGCCTCCTGACCATGTTGTAAATTGGTATAAAAACCATGGTTATAATTTTCTGGTTTTATCTGATCATAATTTATTAACTGATATTAGAGGTTTTGATACAGGCACTAATGATAGTTTTATTCTCATACCCGGGGATGAGGTATCAGATAAATCTAACGACAAACCTGTACATGTTGTCGGGATAAATGTCAACTGGACGGTCAAACCTATGCATGGAACGAGTATTATAAGTACGCTGCAGAACAATATATATGCAATTAACAGAGCCGGAGGTATTGCTCAAATAGCACACCCTAATTTCGGATGGGCTTTTACGCATAAGGAAATTTCAGGTTTAAAGGACGTTAATTTAATTGAAATTTATAATTATCATCCTGCTGTTAATAACTACGGAAATCTTGATAATCCGGGTATGGAAGAAATGTGGGATAATCTTTTGTCAGAGGGGCATTTATTTTATGGAATTATGGCAGACGATGCACATAATTATAAAGATTTTACCAGATATAAAGCAAACCCCGGAAGAGGATGGATTGTTGTTAAATCTGAAAAATTAGACCCAAAACATGTAACTGAAGCTATCGCAAAAGGAGAATTTTATTCTTCCTGCGGTGTACAATTAAATGACATTAAAATTTCAGATAAAGAATATTCCATCTCTATTAAGCAAATAAGCAGCAACAGATATACGACTCAGTTTATTGGTAAAAACGGGAAAGTTCTGAAAGAAATGTCAGGAAGGGATCCGGTTTATGTCTTTAAAGGCGGTGAATTATACATCAGGGCTAAGATCCTGTCCTCTTCTGGCAACTTTGCGTTAACCCAACCGGTATTTCCAAGGTAATATTTTGAAAAGACGGGACAGGGTACTCACAGCTATGAAAAGAAAAGAACCGGATAAGGTTCCAAAAGAAATCAGTTTCGGAGCTTTTTCTCCTGCCTTAATGGACGTTTATTTTCAAAAAACAGATTCTGATATACCTCCGGAAGAATACTTCGATTTTGATACAAGGTCTGTTCGGTTTCATGAACCGGAAGCAGGAAACAAATATGATAAATATTTTAAGGGCAGAACTGTTGAAAGAATCAAAAGCTGGGGTACTGCTGTAAGGTCCGGCAGTGAATACCATTTTACACAGAAGGTTTTCCCAATGGAATATATTACTTCTGTAAAAGAGGTGGATAACTACCCCTTTCCTGACTACCTCCCTGAACAGGTCTGGAGCCATATTAAAAAAGAGACCGATAAATATCATGAAGAAGATTATGCTGTAATGGGCGAACTTGAATGTACAATATTTGAGATAGCATGGGACCTGCGGGGTTTTGACCGTCTTCTTCTGGACTTTGCGGAAAACAACTCAATTGCTGCAGCACTCATAGAAAAGATAACCGATATCAGAGTTTTCCAGGCACAAAAATTAGTTCAGTCCGGTGTTGATGTACTTCGGCTTGGAGATGACGTAGGTATGCAGACCGGTATGATTTTAAGTGTTGAAATGTGGAGAAAATGGCTAAAACCGGGTTTAAAAATAGTTATTGAAAAATCTAAATCGATTAACGAAAATGTGTTAATATTTTATCACAGTGATGGGAATATCGAACCGATAATTCCTGAATTAATCGACTTAGGGATTGATATTTTAAACCCTGTGCAACCGGAATGTATGGACCCGGTTAAACTTAAAAAAGAATACGGCAGCAGGCTGTCATTCTGGGGTACAATAGGGACACAGCAATTAATGCCCTTCGGAAGCCCTGAAAATGTAAAGGATGAAATAAAGAGAATGATAGACACTGTGGGAAAAGGCGGAGGACTTTTATTAGCACCGACCCATATTCTCGAGCCGGAAGTGCCGTGGGAAAACATACTTGCGTTCTTTGAGGCAGTTGAATTTTACGGAAATTATTAATATATGCCTAAAATATATATTATCCGCTTAGTTCAGTTCACCATTTTTACACTTATTCAATTTTTTGTATTACGCAGGATCTTAAAATATTCAAATTTTTTTGAAAACAGAGAAAAAATACTCAGAATAACTTTTTTGATATTCGCCCTTATTAATATTAGATGGATATACATTCTGATTTTCGGCAGCCCCTCGCCTGATATGAATCCACTCATTAAGTACTTAATATTCTATTCATTTCACTGGTGGATGAGTGCGTTTTTCTTCTTCTTTCTATTTTATTTGATTTTCAGTCTATTTTCATTGACGGCAAAAGCTGCATATTTGATCGTAAAAAGAACATTAAAACCGAAACGCAACGAAGTTTCTTTAAGAAAAGCAAAAATCTCATTTTATGCTACCGTATTACCGATACTTTTTATTTTCATTTTAATAGCTTCCGGGTTTTACGTTTCTGAAGGTAAATTGTCGGTAACAGAAAACAGGATGTATTTTAAAACACTGCCTGAAAAATTTAGCGGATTTAAAATTATTCACATTACTGATATTCACTGCGATATTTTTACCGGCAGCAGGAAACTTAAAAGAATAGTCGAAATTACAAATGAGCTCAACCCGGATTTAATTCTCCTTACTGGTGATTACGTTTCAAATTCTGTTGATTATGTGAGACCCATGGTTGAAGAATTTATCAATTTAAAAAGTAAATTTGGTATTTATGCCACCCTTGGCAATCATGATTTCTGGACAGATCCGGGTATTATAGAATCTGTTTTAGAATCTGGTGGTATCAATGTCCTTAAGAATGAATCTGTTAAAGTTAATATAGATGAAGATCATATTTACATTGCAGGGATAAACGACTTACACAATAATCCAAATTTTACTAAATCTCTGGAGGGTGTTGAAACAGGAGCATTTAAGATCCTTTTGTCCCATAACCCAAATACTTTTGATCTTGCAGCAGCATTTAACATCCCGCTGACACTTTCAGGGCATACTCATGGAGGTCAATTAGTACTGAATATATTTGGAAGACCGCTCTCAATTTCAAGACTGGCAACCAGGTATGTATCCGGTACCTTCAAAAATATGGATTCAATTCTGTATGTTAACAAAGGAATTGGATACACCGGACCCCCCATAAGAGTTAATGCTTCTGCTGAGATCGCATTATTTACACTTTATAATATTTCTGAAAAAGAATAATGCAGATCGTCTGTGAGGGTATAATAATATATCTTTGGTTTAAAGCGATTTTTTTTTAAATTTGCTTATCATGGAAATATTGAAAAAAATCTCTGAAAAGAATGAAAGGCTTGTGATAGGATTAATGTCCGGAACATCTTTAGATGGGATAGATTGTGCTCTGGTAAAAATAAACGGTTCAGGTATAAACTCAACGGTTACAAAAATAGATTTTAAAACATATCCCTTTCCTGAGGGCTTTCAGGATTTTTTGAAATCGAATCTTTTGCAGGGCGAGACCACTCTAAAGGATGTCAGCCAGACAAATGTTTTTCTTGGAGAGTTATTTGCCGACGCTGTAGAAAATATTATCAGGTCAAATAATTTGAAAGCATCTGATATAGATCTGATCGGGTCTCATGGTCAGACGATTTGGCACAATCCTGCAAAGGAGAAAATGTTTGGAAAAATGATACATTCTTCTATGCAGTCAGGATCTGTATCCACAATTGCAAAATTAACAAAAATTTTAACAGTTGGTAACTTCAGAATGGCTGATCTTGCTCTGGGAGGTGAAGGAGCGCCGCTTATCCCCTATTTTGATTATACATTTTTCAGATCGGATAAAGAAAATCGTGTATTATTAAATATTGGCGGAATTTCAAATATTACCGTTATTCCTGCAGGCTGTGATAAAGATGAGATCATTGCATTTGATTGTGGTCCCGGGAATGTTCTTGTTGATAACCTGATCAATAGATATTTCAAAAATCCTTTTGACTATAAAGGAGAGATTGCTAAAACAGGTAAAATTTCAGAAGAATTGTTTGAAAAATTAAAAAATCATGCATTTTTAAAAAAATCTCCTCCAAAATCTACCGGAAGAGAGGAATTTAGTGAAAAATATTTAGACAAGAATTTGAAAACAGCAGAAAACCTGAAACTTTGTACTGAAGATATTATTACCACTTTCTCAGAATTTACTCCATATGCTGTATTTTACAATATCAGGGAGCATTTAAGTTTAAAGCCGGATAGATTAATTATATCTGGCGGCGGTGTAAATAATGAGTATTTCCTGGAAAGGCTGAAATTTTATCTCCCTGAGACTGTTATTTCAAAGTCGGATGACTACGGAATTGATGCAGAATCTAAGGAGGCGATCGCTTTTGCATTTTATGCAGGTGAATTGATAAATGAGATTTCGATCAACTTAAAAAACGTAACCGGGGCTTTTAAATATACCCTATGCGGAGAATTAGGTTTTCCATAAAAGAATTACTTTATAAAAATTCTTTAATTTTTTATTGAAAATGAATATTTTTAACATTATCTTATAAATTACTTGACAAGAAACTAAAAAAAATTTTATCATAAGCAAAAATGGAGGTTAAGATGAAAGTTTCCAAAACTCCTTTCACACTCTTTGTTTTAATAATTTTGTCCTTCTCATTAATGTTGGTTATAGGCTGCGGAAAGGAAGAAGGCCCACTTGACACAGTTATTATGAACGAAGCAGGTGAATATGACCAGGCAAAAGTTACAGCTACCACCACGATATTACAGGCAATTGACAGTTATAACTCTGCTTATCCTTCAAGCCCGATAGACCCTGCTTCATATTTTTCAGGTGTTAATCAAAGTACTTTAAAGGGTTTAAAAGACAGAGGGATAAACAATTTTAATGCTGTATCCGGTGTTATCGATAATTTGAAATCAGAAGTTGAAGATGCAAAAGCATTAGCCCCTAAATTTGTTATGGTCAGTAAAGGGGATACAGAAAAAGGCTTAAGGATGAAAATATTGACCGAAGAGATCGGATTAAGCAGTGAAGAAGCGGCTGGACTGGTCAAAGGTCTCCAGATGTGTAAGAATTTACAGGCAGGCTGGAAAATGTGGTATGTTTATAATCCGGATACAAAAGAATTTGCTACAGCCTACACTAAAGGTGATGCAGATGTGTCTCCGGTTGGTGCACAAATGGCTATGATGAAAAACATGGAAGTAGAGTACGGTAATAAATTTGTGCCCTATTTAAATAGAATATCCGGTCTTGAGACAGAAATTGAAAATGTTAAAAGCGATGTAGAAGGCATCAAAGAAAATATTGAAAAGACCAAATCTTATTATGCGGAAAACATTGAGAATATCAACGCGGAATTCACAAAAGATAAAAATACCATGAAATATGTTGCAGGTAGTGAAATAGATCTTAAAGCTAAGATGGTTATAAAAAAGGACGCCCTAATCGGATATGATTTCAGTATGGTGAAAGAATTTGATATCAGAGAAGGAACGCTTGAATTACCTTTCTCTACTGCGGGATATAAAGAAGTAACAGTTCTTCCTGCAATTTTCAATGCATCAGATTTTTCAATAACTCAATCCGGCGGCAAATACATTTTCAAGATCAATCCCGGAAGAGAAGCAAAATTTTTACAGAACGTTGTAGTTTTTACTGCAAAATAGCACTGATTTTAAAGCCAGCTTTTTTGTGTCAATTTTATCAAAATAGAAAAGCCGGAAAATATTTTCCGGCTTTTTTTTCAGTCTAAATTATTGAACTTCTAATATTTCTTCCTTTTCAGAAATTTCAGAGTCTCATCAAAAACGATTTTCTTTTCAATGTCCATCGTGATCAAATGAAATGACTTTTTCAAAAAAACAAATTTTCTGTAACCGGATGATAATCTTTCATATACATTCACAGCACTTTCAAATGGAATTGTATGGTCTTTTAAACCATGTATCATTAAAACAGGCTGTTCAATTTCAGGAATATCATTATTTAAATGATTAAAAAACATTCTAAGCTCATCTACTGCATGCAGTGACGCATATTTATAGACTTTCTTTTTTCTTTTTAAATTCTTAATACTTATGTCACTTGAGGCGGTTTTCTTTGTACGGAATTTAATTATATTCTTTACATAAGGTGTTAAATATACGGTGGGATCGGACAATCTTACTCCGGAAGCCAGGGCAACTACACCGTTTGTATCATAATGAGCGGCATAATGAAGAGCCATTCCACCACCCATCGAAAGCCCGCCTATGTAATGTTTCTTAACTTCCTTCTTTAATTCGAAGTATTTTTTACATACAAATTCAAACCAGTCCTGCCATGTATACCTGCTCAGATCATAAACTGAACTGTTATGCCCGGGTAGTGTTGGAACCGATACTGTGAATCCGTTTTTATTTAAAAATTTTGCCAGTTCCTCCATCTCATCAATATAACCTGTGAAACCGTGTAACAGCAAAATCCCCTTGCCTGATTTACCTTTTAAAAACATATCTTTCATAAAAAATCCTGCCTGATTCAGTCTTCAGATTTTAAATATAATATAAAATCCGGTTTTTATCAATTTTTAATCATGCTGTAAGACAAATTCTTTTTTACTGTCATTGCGAGAAACGAAGTGACGAAGCAATCTGTAAGCTACGAAGTCCGATTATTATTGTCTCATCCTTATTTGTGTCTGGCGATAAATTTTAAAGGGCGGTTCCCGAACCCACGCTTACTTCGGGACAGGCCGCCCCTACAAAAAAACTCTGCGTCTCTGCGAGAGCCTTTCTCTTTTCAGCCTTAGTCTCAGCCTCAGCCTTCCTTGATCTTAGGATTAGCATAACAGTAAATACACCCGTTCGGACAGGGATAATACCATCCGACATCCCAGCTTTCGGTGCAGCCGCAGTTATTCCTCTGTCCTTTTGCCCTGTTTTCCGAGCAAATACCGCCCTCAGGATGAAGTTTATTAAAAAATAGACCATCGATGCACTTGCTGATGTCAAAAGGCTCTGTGGAGCATATCTGCAGCTCAGATTTATATTTATCTGTAATATTTTTTAAATAGTGATACTCTTTGCTTTTTGTCCCTTCATAAACTTCTTCAACAGATATATTAAATTTTTCAAGATTTTTAAGAACTTTCGGATATTCGGACATCCAGCTTGTAATATATTTTTTTATACCAAGAGAACTTGCAGTCCCGATGATCTTTTCTGCCTTATCAAGATTTGAGAATATTTTACCTTTAATCTTTAAATGTACAACCGGATCAAATCTGACTGCAATTCTTACAGGTGATTTGACTAATTTTATAAGTTCAGGGATTTGACCTAAAACAATCTCCTCATCCGGGATATTCGGCTCTAAAAGAGTATTTCCCATTCCTGTAATTGACAGATGTATATATAGTTGCGAATAATATTTCAACTGTTTGTTTAAATATTCGAGGTTTAAAATGTTTTCAGGATTCTTTGTCCAGAGCACAAGCGTATGGACTTTTTCAGGCGGCGTTTTTTCTTTTAACAGTTTGGACAGTAGTTCAGGGTAACATGAAACCATGTCTACCCTTCTTGAAGCGGAAATTACCTTGAGACCTGAGTTCTGCATAACCAAATTTAATCAATAATTTTAATATAGAAAAGGAAAAGGGTGAACCTTCCGGCTGACGCTTTCTGGTTCACCCTCTTATCCTGTTATTTAGGCAGTATGTTTGATAGGGAGCAAATCTATCATTAAGGGACTCTAATATAAAGACGCCATTATTTTAAAAAGGTAACAAAAAAATTTAAGTTTTTTTTCTATGGTGAAATTTATCATATCATAACATGCATTTTTATAGTATATTTGTACTTAGATTTCCGTTTTCACCACCCACGAGTACTTGGGTGGACACAGCGTGAATAACACTATAGTTTTACTGTCATTGATAAAATAAGAATGCGGGCATCCTATTCAAGTTATTATATTAATATA
>JBHPGK010000158.1:0-8382 GCA_042570605.1 Candidatus Zhuqueibacterota bacterium | reverse complement strand
TTTCTCACTTAATGCTTTCCGTAATTGTTCTCTGAAAAATAAATCCTTTTCACCCAGATCTTCAGGTAAAACCCCCGGGTCAGAGATCTGATATTCTTTTGACTGCTCTGCCAGGCGTTTCCTTGAATAATCACTTCTGTGAAGGGACCTTTGTGCATCAAGAAGCCTTGAAAGAATTCTCTCCTGTTTTTGCAGCGTCCTGTTATCTATACGGGCATCTCCCATCTCACTTGATACTTCTTTCATTTCATCTGCGATCTTCTTCAGATCACCTAATATCTGTGACCTGCTGCCCAGTTCATTTTGAAGCTGCTCGAGTGTTTTTCGTAATGCTTCCTGGTCCCGGGCAATCCTTTGAGATTGTTCCCGGTAAGCATTGCCTTCCTTATCTCCCCCTGGTATCTGAATAGTTGCCCTGTTTATACCCTCCTGTTTCTGAGCCATTTCAGCAAGCCTTTTCAGATATTCTTCCAATCCGCCGCCGGAACCTGCCTGCTTTAAGCTGTTCAGGGCATTATTGATCTCTATTACCGCCTTATTAAGAGCTCCAAGGGACTGAGACTGCTGCTGTGATGACTGCTGAGGATTCCTTTCCTCCAGCGCTCTTAAGCCGTTCCGCATTGCAATAAAAGCTTCGGAAATAGCTTTGCCCATTTCAGGAGTTACAAAAAATGTTTCATTTGAAAGGTTTAATAGGTTGTTCGCAACACGGTTTAAACCGCTCATTGCATCCAGCAGATTCTCTGCAATTTTGTTTATATCAGGCGAATTCGCCTGCGATTTGGATGTCGCATTTTTAAGCTGTTCCTGAATTTCGGAAAGGGAGAGAAGATCATAAGAGTTCTTTTTTAATTCTTTCCGGACTTTGTCTTTGAAATTATTTACCAACTGCTCCCGTGCATTTTGAAGTTGTTTCTGAATTTTTGAAAGCTCAGATTTTATTTCCGATCCCGATTTATCTGCCTGCGGCAGATTCCCGGTCTGAATATTTTTTCTGGTTTCTGAATTCAGTTTTTGAAATTCAGCTGATTTGATATCTTTGTTAACTCTATCCAGGGTCTGCTGAGGTACCATCGGTTCTGACATCATCTCTTTATAAATATCTTCAAAGTCCTTTTCAAAACGCTGAATATCCTCCCCTATCCTGTCCTGCCTTTTTGCAGATTCATTCAGATCAACATTTTTCTTTTTCAGATCTTCGAGAATTTCATTCTCCCTGTTGACAAGTTCCTCCGCTTTACGGGCAAGTTCATCCAGAAGCTGTTCTCTCTGAATATGTTTTAAAATTGACAGAGTCCGCTCAATTTTCTTAAGAAATTCCTCGTTATCCATTACCATTTTTTCAGTTTCTGCTTTCAATTTCTGCTGATTCATTTTATCGGCAGATTCACGGAGCTTTTTCAAAGCTTCTGTCAATTCAGGAGATTTTAATTCCTGGAGAAGTTTTTGAAGTTCAACATATTTTTCAAGAGTTTCTACCGCAGTCATATCGTTTTTTTCAAGTTTTTCCGCTAATTTCTGAAGATTTTCTTCGATCTTATCGACCTTTTCAAGAAGGTCATTCCTCTTTTCAACTGCCTCATTTAAAGCTTTCTTCTCTTCCCATCCAAGTTCTTTGGATTTCTTCAGCTCCATCTGCAGCTTTTCAAGGGTCTCCTTAAGTTTTTTCCCTTCGTCAAGTACAGATTCAAGGTCAACAATATTTTGGTCCTGATCTCTTTTTACCTCATCGAACAGTTCATACATTGAAGGAACACGGGCATAAAACACTTTAGAGACAGACTCCTTAAAACCGGATACCCTGTCATTATCGAAGACTTTTACAAAATAATAAACCTTATTTGACGGCAAAAGTCCCAGGGTTGTCATATTCCAGTTATAAAATATTTCCCTGGGTATGCCGGAAAAATCATTCAGAGGTATGGCTGCTTCTTCAAATTCCTCTAAGGGCGGAATCTCACCGGATTCATCACCATCGTCATAAATTTTTTTGTAATGCAGAGACATTTTTGTAATTCCAAAATCATCGCCAATTTTAATTGCAAGTGGCAGAAGCTGGTCGTCCCCAAGGTCAATATCTCTTCCGGGCTGTGAGATCGTCACAAACGGAGGTTCGTCAAATGACGTAGTTACCCTGTACTCGATGGGATCAATATTGAATATCCCGGCTGTGTCCTGAAGTATTACTCTGTATTTATCACCCTTCATTACCGGAAAGTTGACAGATCCTTTTTTGCCGAATATTTCAAAAGAAAGGTCTTTACTTTTTTCGAAATCAAGAAAAGCATTTTTTATAATTTTATTACTTTCAAACTTTATTGATGCCTGTGACCCCTTGATCGCATATATATCTCCAATATTCTCTTCAAGGTAACTGTCCTGAATCCCGGTATAATCCGGGAATCTTATCTCACATCTTAAACTTTTAACCATCGGTCTCTGAATAACACTGATGCTGAATTCATCCGATTTGATCTTTCGAGAACGAAACCTTGTGATCCTTTTATCACCGGAAACAAAATACCTGTGTTGCTCTTTAATATTTGCCAATCTGAATGTCCGTGATCCATCAAGGTCAAACGCATCAAAATCAAACTGGCTTTCCTTCTTTATAAAAATAGCAAGGTTTTCAAGTCCGGTATCCCTGAGTTTAACAGTAATATCGAGGCTGTCACCGTAAATTACAGTTGTGCCTGCCGGGTAGACTTCGATCCCAGCAGCAGGAAGAGATACGCTGCCGTTCGGATTTACCAAACGTTTATAAGCACGGGCAAGGTCACCGGAAAACGGAATTGAAAGAAGAAATATTACGGCAGTTACAACTAAAAGTCTTAATCCGTCTTTTTTAAGCGACTTCCGGTCAAGAATTATATCAAAATTATAATCGAGATAAGGTTTAACATCTCTGGAAACTACTTCATTGATCAAAGAAGGACTGTAAATATTTTTCAGGTTCTCTTTTTGAGAATATATTTCAAACGCATTAAGGAGACGGTCTTTTACTTCAGGATAATTGCTGCCGATATGAAATGCTCTTTTCTTCAAAAGAGTAGATTTTTCAGTAAAGAACAAGAATCTGAAAAATGCTTTGAACAGATAAACAAATAACGCAACAGCAGATAAAAAGATAAAAACATTCAGAACAGTCTTAATTTTTGATGAAAAATAAAGATTCGCTTCCAGAACGATCGCAAAAAAATATACTATTGAAGAAATTGCCAGAAATTTAAAAAAGGATGATAAAAACAGAAAAAGCAGGCTTTTCCGGTTCAATACGTTCAGCTTAGATGTAAATATTTTAAAAACTTTTTCTGCTGCCATAATCCTGTGGTGAAAAATGATTTAAGTCTATATTTTTATAAATAACTTACCACAGAGTACACAGATTCTAATATGGAATTTTTCTTTAACCATTTTTCTAAAAATATTACTCTGTGACCTCTGTGTTTCATTTTTTCTTCCGGTAAAATGCTCTATAATATTTTCCGCTGCTTTCACTGCCATATTATACTTGTATTCAACGGTGGAAGTTCCTATTTAAGGGGCTTTCAGTTATCAAGACAACACAGAGTTTGATCAACTTCTACAGGTGGAATTCTTGCTGCTATGAAAACCTTATGCACTTTAAATAGTATTTTTTGTCTGTACCTGACGTTTTATGCTTAATTCTTAATATTAATATACAAAATTTCTACCTTTATTAAAATAAGGTTCTTCAGGAATTTAGTTTGATATAAGTTAATAAATTAAATAATTGTTAATTTCATAAATAAAACAGAAGACTGTGATTTTTGTAGATCTCAGTAGAAAAGTAAAAGTCCAGATTTCTCATTCCAGAGCACAGACTGTGTGAAAACAGAATAAATCAAGCGCAAAGGTGTCATTGCGAAGGAGTTCCGATCCCGCGAAGAGGGAGAGGGAGGTATGAAGCAATCTCATGATTTATTTAATAACAATACCTTAGCGGGCAGATTGCTTTCCCGGTAAACCGGGACCACCGCATTCTGCGGGACAGACAGGCTGTTGCTTCGCACCTCGCAATGACACTTAATGTCCTATACTTTTATTAAACTAAGTGTTTTCACACAGTCTGTTCGTGCGTGTGGCTCAACTCCGTAAATGTCATCCTGTCCCGGTTTACCGGGACAGGATGACAGTTCCTGGCTCTTAACACTTTCAAACATAGAGTTGGGAAACACCCACTTTTACTGGAATGACGTTATGTTTTTTTTGAGTTGAGATTTTTTAAAAACAATCACAACTGTCCGGGAAAAATTATGTATTTTGAACTTAATTTGTTTCAAATAAAGGAGTTAGAGAACACAAAAATTTTTAAATTGTCAACCAGAGGTTGATCCGCCTCGGGCGAAAAAAATGAGATTCTTCACTTCTCCCGGTTTACCGGGATCAGAATGACGTTGTTTGACTGGTCTTACACGTCATTCTGAGCGCAGCGAAGAATCTCAATATTTATTTTAACCGGACAGTTATGGGTCAAAAATGCATTATTTTATTATAATATTTATATTATACCATGGAAATCATGATATTTTATATTTTATTGCGTTTTTACGAGGTCATAATCGCCGTATCTTATTACAATACCTGCTATTTTATATATTGATATATTTTATTAATAACTTCGTTGGTCAACTTGACCAATGGTTGTAGTATAATATATTATAATATACTAATTGTATTATTTTAACTATTTTTATGATTTATATCTTGACAATCTCCGTTTTTTGGTTACCTTATAAGAAAAATGTAGAGGAAACGGTATGTCAAAGATAGATCCTGAAAAACTAGATGAGGTCAAAAAGTACATAGATTATATGGCATGCAGAATTAAATCTGTTGCCGATGTTGCTGAAAAATTTGATGTTGATCCCAGGCTGTTGCGTGAAGAGTTTAAAGAAAAATTTAATATTACTCCAAAAAAACACCTCAACAACAGGAAATTTAAGAGACTCCGGAGACTGTTGAACCTTTACACCGACAGCGGTTATGATACGGAGTATTATGTTGAGGAATTAGGTTTTAAATCAAGATCAGCTTTAAATTCATTTATTAAAAACCAGACCGACCTGACTTATAATGAATATAAGGAAAAGATCGACTGGTAAGTTAGAAATTTTGCGAAGGTTGTTCTTTTTTTGTTTGTAGTTTATACTTTTCAATCATTTCATATTTCCTGAATCTCTTTTGCTGTCAAGCGGGGTGTTCCCTCACCCCGCTTTTCTACCGTTGAAAACACGGATAACATTTTTCAGTTGGATACACCTTATTTTAGCTTAAGGTAAATTTACCATAATATAAAGTTGATTTTACGTGTCATAGAATTATAAATTTTACACCTACAGAGGTATAGATATGACAATTTTCCTTAAGGCTGAAACCGGGCTGATTCTGAGGAATCTTAAATTTCTTTACCTGCCCGTTATGCTGTAAAAAAAGAGAGACCACCGCATTTACATAATGGCTGACGACCAGATGCAAATAAAAGGCATAATATGCCTTAAAACGGCAGTCTCATTTTTAATAAAACTATTTTGATTGGCAAAAGCAAGAAAATAGTTTTAGGCATAACGGGGATACTTAATTAATTTTTAACTTGAGGCAAAAATCAACTATGCTGATTGACAGCTTTTTTACTCACTATATTTTATATATGAGAAATGTCTTATTATTTTCGAAATTCAAGCATTTGGACGAATCTAAAACTTCTTTATTGACAGCCGTAGTTTAGAATCTTAAATTGCGGTGTAAAATAATAATTTTCCCTGAGGAGTAATAATATATGTTTCACTTTAAAACAAGACCATTATATCTGACATTAATACTGATAATGTGGCCGTATTTATTTTTCTTTACTGGATGCAAAAAAAGCCCTGTAAATGATAATAATGTAAAAGAACCGGAATTTCTTGTGCCTCTCGACGTGGGTAATAGCTGGACGTATATTCAATATAGCTATTCTGGCCCTGGTGGAGAGATAATCGAGGGGCTGACAGATTCTTTCAGAGTTGAGATAACAGAAAAAATGATTGTGAATTACGAAGGAGAATCGTATGATGCTGCTGTCCAAAGTATTTTCTATCCTGTGTGGAACCAGGAACCTGACATAATTAAATGGTTATACTGGAACGGAGAAAACGGTTTATATTTATTGGGTGGAATTTCTCAAACCGATATGTTAATAAAAAAAATCCTTTATTTTAATTATCCGGTTGAGGTTGGTGAAGAGTGGATGTACCCGCGCCCTGTTTTTGATATGTTAAATCTAGAGTTCTTTATTTATGATACTTTGACGATAACATGTGTTGGAAAAAACGAGCCGTTTGAAACAAGAGCAGGTACTTTTAAATGTTATGTTTATAAATATACCAGAATAAGTTCTGATGATGCTGTATTTATATGGGATTATTATTTCTATTATGCTCCCGGGATAGGATACGTTGGATCAATTATAAGAGATGAAATAGCCCATGAAATAAAATATAAACAGATTCTTATTAAGTATAATATTCTTTCCGGAAATTGATTCTACAATCTTTTTACTTCATTTCAGAAATTTTTGATTAGCATATTTTTTGCCTCATAATATTAAAACAATTAAATTTATAAGGAGTAATAAAATGAATAGATATTTCTTTAAATTAAAAGGGTATATGTTTACTTTGATTTTTATATTTCTTTTAAGTTCGAATATATTATCCCAGGTTCAGCCTGCTGACTATTTTACTCACCTGGATAAAAACACAGCTCAGCTTAATAGTGTTCAAAACAGAAATCTGAGAATCATGGAAAAAAGAGAGGATATCAAGTCGTACAGTATGATCCGGACAAATGATATAAAAATACTTCAGGAAGGGAAACCAATTTTTATCAGCCCGGTACAGGGAATAAAACATAAAGCTGAATTTGACAGAGCCGAGTACAGGAGCCTGACGGATTTTAGCTGGTTCGGGACAATAAAGGAAAAGGGAGACGTGATTCTAACGGTTAAAGGAGATAAAATATCAGGTCTAATCCGTTTGGATAACGAAACTTATTTAATTGTTCCGCTTGGTTCAGGTGTGCAATGTATTATTAATGTCGATAAAACCGATTTTTTACCGGACGTAGACGTAAGACCGGGATCTTTAAAAAAAGAAAATAATAATGGAAATGAACGGGATAATAGACCGATACAGCCAAAAAACATAAAACAGGTTTTGCAAAAAAATTCCGGAATATTTTCTCCCCAGACTATTTATTATCATTATGTTCTTGTTTCATACACCCCGGCTGCGGAAAATAATGAACCGAATATGTCTAACCTGATACAAACTTCAATTGATGTTACAAATCAGAGCTATATTAGCAGTAATGTCTCTGTAAGATTGGAGCTGCTTTTTCAATACAAAAATAATTATACGGAAGACGATTCCATTCTAACAGACTTGAGTCGTTTCTGTCAGGATGGTGAGGAGGGTGAGTATATTGATGAGATCCATGATTACCGTGATGCGTATAAAGCCGATATTTGTGTGATGATCGGTCATTTCACAGATGCAAAAGGAGCAGCATATGTAGTAGCGACTGAATCAACCGCATTTTGTGTAGTGGGCTGGAATTATGCAGTTACACAATTTACATTCGCACATGAAATAGGTCATCTGCAGGGAGCAAGGCATGATATGTATAGAGATCCAGCAACAAATCCTTTCGCATACGGGCATGGGTATTTTTATGCTCCGGATAATTGGAGAACAATTATGGCTTTATATCGTTCTTGGTTGCCCGATGTTGAAAGGATTCCCTACTGGTCAAATCCTGATATTTATTACGGTGGAGATGCAATGGGGACAGAAGAAGACGGGGATAATCCGAGTGCGGATAATGCCCGTGTTTTAGATGAGACAGCAAGTACGGTTGCAGGTTTCCGTTCAACTCCGCCGACACCATTAGACGTATACATATCAGGTCCTTCTACTTTAGAATGGAAAGAATTTGGTGATTATACGGCGAACGTTTCAGGGGGTCCCGGCGGTACAAAAACCTACCAGTGGCAGAAAAAGGAATTCGGCGGAAGCTGGGAAGATCTCGGCACATCCCCTACTCAGGAAGATGTCAGGATGACTAGTCAGGATGGAATTTATGTGAAAGTTAAAGTCTATCAGGGAGGTCAGGAAGCGGCAGATACAAAAACTGTCTATTGCGGTGAACAGCCAAAACGGAACATTATTTCTTCGGATATCTCACTGCCTGAAAATTACAGTCTTTCTCAAAATTATCCCAATCCATTTAATCCAAGTACAAAAATAGATTTTCAACTGCCCGAAGCCAATAAAGTTACTTTAAAAGTGTATGAAACAAGAACATAATGATAATAAATAG
>JBHPGK010000157.1:0-8426 GCA_042570605.1 Candidatus Zhuqueibacterota bacterium | reverse complement strand
CTCCTAAATTATTATAAATTTGAGGTAAAAATTTTCCAAAAGTTAATGCTTTTTCATAGTAGACTACTGCAGAGTCATATTCATAATTTCCCCTGAAAAGGTTCCCTATATTATAATAGGCTTCAACATTTTTAGGATCAAACTCAATTGCTTTAAACAAGTTGAACTTTGTTTTATCAAAATCTAAATCTTCCAGGTAGATCGTACCCAGGTTATTATATATCTCTGCATCGTCTGGCTTTAATTCCAACGCCTTTTCAAAATAATTTATTGCCAGAGAATCCTTATTCATTAATCTGTATGTATACGCAATATTTTTTAAAGTTCTGAAATACATAGGCCTTAATTTATCGGCCATTATAAAATAATTTAATGCAGTCTGTAGGTCACCTTTTTTCAAAAAAGAATTTCCCAGGTTCAGATATGTTCTATAATCATCAGATCTGTATTTTTCATATTGCTTGTATTGTTTAATTGCATTATCCATATTATTTAAAAGAAATTCAGCATTACCTATTTTCAGATAGATATCAGGCTCATTATATCCACCTTCTACTGCTTTATTATAATATTCAAGTGCAGCCTTTGGCTGATTGGCTTTATAATACTGATCTGCTGTCGAAATCAACATCCTGTTCTGTTCCAAAGTATTAGAATTAGAACAATACATAATTTGTACGGTAAAAAGAAATACAAAGGTAATTTTCACTAATAATCTCATTTTGTCCGCTCACTTATTATTATACTTAATAAATACCCCGTTACAAATGTTACTACAGTGCCGACTACAGGGTACCACGGCCAGGCTAAACTGGTAAAAACTGATAATATTATTACTGTCCCAATGCCTATAAATACACCTGTTTTTGCACCTTGTTCATTTCCTCTTTTTGTTAAATAACCCAGAAGGAAGACACCTAAAATACCTCCCCAGGTAAATGACGCCACTTTTAAACCAATTTCCAAAACAGATCCCCAATCCTTAGTAAATAAAGTCAAAAAAGCAATTCCAACAAGAATTATTCCCCAAATAATAGTAAAATATTTTGAAATCCGGAAAATATTTAAGTTTTTGTTTTTTGAAAAGTAAGGCAGATAAAAATCTACAATCGTTGTAGATGCAAGAGCACTTAATGCAGAATCTATTGTTGACATTGCTGCCGCAAATAAACCTGCTATAATTAATCCTGAAAGTCCCTTGGGAATCACTGTAATTATAAAATAAGGAAAAATCTGATCAGGATTCTGAGGAAGGTTTACGTCAGGAAATTTCTGATAGAATAAGAATAACAAACCTCCGATAAGCAAAAACAGAAAAAATTGCGGACCTACAAAAATACCGCTCGAAATTAACGCTTTTGCGCTCTCTTTTTCATTTTTTAATGTCAACAGTCTTTGTACCATACCCTGATCTGTGCCATGTGAAGCCATACCAATGAAAATCCCTCCGAATATGCCAGTCCAAATCGTATAATTTTTGCTAAGATCAACTGAGACATCAATAAGTTTCAGCTTTCCGAACTCTAACAAACTTGAATATATTTCCCCAATAGTTCCGATTTTGTCAGTAAGAAAGAATAAGGCAATAACACCACCTCCAATTAAAATTCCCATTTGAATAACATCACTCCATATTACAGCAGAAATTCCTCCGAGCATAGTGTAAATAATTGCAATAATACCTATAACAATAATTGTCCAGCTAATCGGGATACCGGTTATTACAGTTAGAACAAGAGCTGCTGCATATAAGCGGACTCCATTTGCAAGTACAATTGTTATAAAGAATAATATACTAACTATGTTCTTAATTCGTTCCCCGAATCTGTTATTTAAATAACTATAAACAGTAAAAACCTGTTCCTCATAGTATTTTCTAATTAAAGTAAAGCTCAATATGATCCTTGCAATTAAATAGCCGATAGACAGTTGGATAAACGTCATGTTTCCGCTGTAAGCAATTGCAGGAACACCAATAAAGGTGAGTGCACTGGTCTCAGTTGCTATCACAGATATACCGGATGCAGCCCAGGGTATTTTCCTGCTTCCTAAAAAGTAGTCTTCAGTGGTTTTCTGTTTTCTCCCGAAAAAATAACCTAACCAGGAAACAAAGACCAGGTAGATAATTACTATTAAATAATCAACTAAAGCAAATGCCATTATTTTACCATATATTCAATAATAGTGTTGTGGACTTGGCGCCGTAATTCAAATATTTTATCGTTATTACGGGATGGATGAACCCTGTTGGTTAATAGGATTGCAAATAATTCCCGCTTTGGATCTATCCATATTGATGTTCCGGTGAATCCTGTGTGACCATATGAAAAATCAGAAAAATAATCTCCGCTTGAGCTTGGATAAGAAGGTGTGTCCCATCCAATACCCCTGCTGGAACCGAAAACAAGATTAAACCTTTTTGTAAACATTTCAATTGTCTGCTCTTTGATCAATCTTTTATAATTATAAACTCCCCTGTTTAAGAGCATCTGGCAAAATTTTGAAAGATCATCGGCATTACTGAATAATCCTGCATTGGCTGAAACTCCGCCCATTGAGGATGCATTCTCATCATGCACTTCTCCTGTAACAAGGCGGTACCTCCAGTAATCATCCAGTTCAGTCGGGACACATAATTCGCCGAGCCTGTTTCCTGCATTATACATGGTTTTTGTCATATCAAGAGGATCAAAAATATGTTCCTCTGCAAGCTCATCAAGAGATTTTCCGCCCACTTTCTCAAGAATATTTCCCAATAATATCATACCAAGACAACTATATACAGTCCTGTCGCCCGGAGAATATTCCAGACTCATTCTTTTAATCCTGTTATACATATCGTCTTTGGAGGTGACCTCTTCATATAAGGGTTTCCATGCCGGCAGTCCTGATGAATGAGTTAATAAATGAAAAATTTTAATTCTGTTTTTATCTGGTCCCCTGAAATCTTTTATATATTTATAAACAGGATCATCAAGCTTAATTAGTCCCCTGTCCAGAAAGATCATTGATAGTGTGGACGTAACCACCACTTTTGTAAGGGAAGCAAGGTCATATACGTGGTCTTCATTTATTTCCTCCGCATCAGGATTATAGGAAGTGCGCCCATAAGACTGGCTGTAGATAACTTTTCCCCTCCTGCTGACCAGAAGTTGGCAGCCGGGAGTAACTTTATTTTTCGCTGCATCTGAAATAATGCTATCCAGAGTATCTGAAAGCCCTCCCAGAAAATCCAGATTTTCAGGTCTGTCTGTTTGCAGAAAATGCCTGATTTTTAAATTTTTTGAGTACAACTCTTTATTTATTCCATTTCTTTCTATACCGCTGCCTATTGCATAAAAATCCGGGATCGTGACAGGCAGCCTGCCGGTAATATCTATATAGCCTGATATACCGAGGGCAGCCGCTTCCTGTGAATACTGCGAATTACTGTAGGCGCAAAAATATGTACTTGCCTCAGGTATCTGCATTAATAAATATGGACTGGAAAATGATATTAAAATAACGGATTTATTTAATCTATAAATTTCTTTAATATATCTAACCAGCTTATTATCAAGCGCTATAGTCCCCTTCTCTGCTTTCAAAGGAATAAATGCACCCAAAATAATCAAGTCAGATTGCCTTACTTGTTCTATAACATTTCTGAATTCCTCATTATTTGTCCGCATATCTATTAATGCATTCTCAATATTATCCATATTTCTGCTAAGCATTTCTAAAAAATGACCGCCTTCATTATTATTCTCGTCATTTATAACAAGAGCAAGTACTTTTTTATAACGCCTATAATCCAGAGGAATAAGATTATTCTCGTCTTTTAACAACGTCAAAGATTTTTCAGCAATTTTTTCAGATATTTCTATATGTTCAGGTTTTGACACAAAGCTTCTCAGGTTATTCAAATTAACCATCGCTGTAATATGAAGACCCATTTCAGCTTTTGTTCGTAAAATCCTGTATACAGAACTGTCTATCCTGCTTTCAGTTATTTTGTTGTTTCTCCAGGCAGTTAATAAGGCATCAAATGCTAATTCTGTTTCAGGCGGAACTAAAATAATATCAGCGCCTGCATTTACTGCTTTTATTGCAGCATCAACTGCCGAATAGTTATCAGTAATTCCTTTCATCTCCAGTGCATCTGTAACGATTAAACCGTCAAAACCATATTGTTTTCTCAATAAACCGGTTAATATCTTTGATGAAAGAGTAGCAGGAATATTATCCTGCAAAGCTGGAACTTTTATATGAGCGGTCATTATAGATTTTACACCCGCTTCTACAGCAGTTTTAAAAGGCTTTAAATCAATATTTTCAAATTTCTTAATATCTGCATTGATAACAGGCAGACCGGAATGAGAATCTGTGTCTGTGTCACCATGCCCGGGGAAATGCTTCGCTGTGGCAATTAATCCGTTTTCCTGACATCCTCTTATATAAGCAGAGGCTAACCTGCTCACCAACTCCGGATCTTCACTTATGGACCGGATATTTATAATAGGATTAAAAGGATTACTGTTTACATCCACAACAGGAGAGTAAGTCTGGTGAATCCCGACTGCCCTGGCCTCCAATGCAGTAATTTTTCCCATTTGGTAAGCGAGTTCTTCAGAACGGGCAGCACCAAGTGCCATCATGTTAGGAAATTCGACAGCATCTCTGACCTGCTGCCCTAATCCGGTTTCCAAATCCGAGGCTATAAGTAAGGGTATTTTACTCAGGCTCTGCATATAATTAAGTAATCCTGCAATATCCGTAACATTCCCACCATATATAATAAATCCTCCGACTTTATTCCTGTCAATTTGAAATTTCACCCTCCGTAAGAAGTTATTGTCATTTTCATTAATAAATGTCCCGCTGAAACTCACAGTGATCATTTGACCGATCTTCTCCTCAATGGTCAAATGTTTGAGCGTATTTAGTGCCCACAATTCTGAATTTGAATATTCAATAACTGAACAGGAAAAATAAGCTGAAAAGCTTAAAATAATTAACAATATAAGGATTTGTTTTTTATACATTAAACACCGGTTAATTATATAGTAAATACTTTTCTCGAAAGGTATTAAAAGACTCCAACTCCTTATTATAAAATCTAATTATTTCTTCAGGAGTTTTTTGTTCATCGATCATTTTTCTAAAACTGTCACTCCCCCAAAGCTTATCAATATAAAGACTTTTTCTCCATTGAAATTCTTCAGGAAAAAGTTTTCTAATTGAGTAAATAATACAAATCCCATTATATAAAGACTTGAAAACTGCAGGATTGGTAACGGAAATTTTTATTCCACGGCAGATTTCCCCCTCATATTTCGGATTAACTGCCATTCCTTTAATATCTTCAGGAATATATTCGATATTTTCAAATTTCACACCTTTTATATTAAAATTTTCCAACTCATCAAGCAGTCTTTTTGGATCGATCCATGGAGCACCGATAACCTTAAAAGGTGTCATTGTTCCTCTGCCTTCAGATATATTGATCCCCTCAAGAAGACACAATCCCGGGTAAATCAAAGCTGTTTCAATATCTGGAATATTTGGTGAAGGCTTAATCCAGTTGAGATTATAATCTAAAGCGGTTCTGCTTCTCTTCCAGTTCTTAACTTTAACGACCTCTAAATCTGCCTTTACACCATTTTTTAACCAGCCTTCTTCATTAATCATTTTTGCGAATTCACCGATTGTCAAACCATATCTGACCGGAATTTCAAAAAGACCAACAAATGAAGAAAATCCTTTATTAAGAACCGGTCCTTCAATAATTTTACCGCCTATTGGATTCAATCTATCCAGAATTACGAATTTTTTCCCATTTTCTGCAGCTGCTTCCATGCTCATTGCCATAGTGCTTGTATAAGTATAAAACCTTGCGCCAATATCCTGGATATCATATATAAGGACATCAATTTCTTCAAGCATCTCTTCAGTCGGTTTGGTGATTTTACCGTATAGACTCCATATTTTTATGTTTTTTTCAGAATTTTGACCGGATTCAATTCGCTCCCCTGCTTCTATGTCTCCGGTAAAGCCATGTTCAGGTGAAAATATTGAAACAAGTTCTACATCTTTCAAATTTTCAAGCATATCTACAAGGTGTGTTCCGTTTTTTAATAATGCAGTATGATTACAGACTAATCCTACTCTTTTTCCTTTAATAAGATCAAAATTATCTTTAAAAAGAACATCAACTCCATTTTGAAGTTCAGGTTTTGAACAGACAACTAAAATAATAAACGATAAAAAGTATAATATCCTGGGTAATTTCATAATATTCCAATTTGAAAATTTTCTAAAATTACCCCATTTTAAATACAAAATCAAGTCGTTTTTATTTTGTCATCCAATACCCTGTTTTACCTGATTTATCACAATTTTAGTTTTGTTTATCACAAAATGATTTACATATATTTTTAGATTTATTACATTTGTTTCTAAAATTTAAACTGTTGATAAAATACATCTTCTCTAAACTAGAGGGTGAGATTATAATTGAAAGGATAGATTATGCCCGGTAAAAAACACACATTCTTTATTACTATAATTTTTGCTCTTGTTAATCTAATATATTCACAGGAAAGTGTTAAATCTTTGAATGTTGTTAGAACATCTTCCCCTGTAATAGACGGTGTATTGAATGAAACAGTGTGGATGACTTCTAAAATTGCATCAGGCTTTATTCAAACTGATCCTGTTGAAGGTGCCCCTGCAAGCGAAAAAACAGAGGTCATGATTTTATATGACGAAAAGAATCTATATTTTGGTATTAAATGTTATGATTCTGAACCTGATAAAATAATTGCCACTGAAATGAGAAGAGACTCTCAGTTTGAAAATGATGATGTTATCATAATTTTTCTTGATACATATCATGACCACAGGAACGCATTTACTTTTGCTGTAAATCCCCTCGGTGCAAAATCAGATGCACAAATTACTGACGAAGGAGCAAGTATTAATTTTGACTGGAATGGAATATGGTTCTGTGACGTAAAAAGAACAGATATTGGTTGGACAGCGGAAATTGCAGTCCCTTTTAACACATTAAGGTTTGAACAAAAGGAGGAAAACACCTTTGGTTTCAATATATTAAGATTAATACCAAGAAAACGGGAAGAATCCTACTGGTCACCAATTTCACGAGATTTTGGTATGTTGAGACCTTTAAAAGTTTCTGCTTACGGTGAATTACACGGGTTGAAAAATATCAGACATACTCAGAATTTTGAACTAAAACCATATGTATTACCCGGTATTAGCAGAGATTTTGAGGAAGAAGACCAATATAATAATGAGCTTAAAACAGGAATTGATCTCAAATATAAAATCACTTCTAACCTGATAGCTGATATTACATATAACACTGATTTTGCCCAGGTAGAAGCTGATGAGGAGCGCGTAAATTTAACCAGATTCGATCTTTTCTTCCCGGAAAAGCGCGAATTCTTTCTCGAGGGGGCAGATATTTTTACTTTTGGTGAAAGGGCCGATATTTTCGGTTCCCCGGAGAGAAATCTTTTGTTCTTTTCAAGAAGGATAGGCATCTCTGATGACAGCGAGATGATCCCAATTATCGGGGGTGCAAAAATTACCGGTAAAAGCGGAAAATATAATTTAGGCGTGCTCAATTTAACTACTAATAAAACAAGCTATTATAATGATGATGATGAACATGTAAACATTAATAAAACTAATTTTACTGTATTACGGACTAAAAGAGATATTCTGGCAAAATCCAGTGTCGGGATGATCTTTTTGAATAAAGATGCAATGAATTCTAATAATTATGACCGGGGGCTCGGTTTGGATTTTGACTTAAATTTTTACCGGAACCTGAATTTAAGGGGATATCTGGCAAAAAATTATTCAGGGCTAAAAACAGACAAAAATACTTCAGGTTATATGGATTTCAAATGGGGCTCTGATTTACATGAAATAAATATATCTTATCTTGACGTCGGCGAGAATTTTGATCCGGAAATGGGATTTATTCCGAGAACTGACATAAAAAGGACAAAAGCTAACTTTTCCTACTCCCCAAGACCAAAAATATTATCTTTAAGGCAAACCTATGTTTTTAACAATTTTACGTATTTAACTGATCATTCAAATAAGCTCTTAACCAGGGAAAATATGATGGGTGCTTTCCTGATTTTCGAAAACGGATCTAATTTGATTTTTGGGCATTTTGATAATTATGAATTTCTCGATGAGTCTTTTGAAATTAGAGATGGGGTTGAAATTCCAATAGGGATATATAAATACAATTCAAATTATTTATCATTCCAGTCTGACGGCACAAAGAATATCTGGGTAAATGCCGAAAACATGAATGGCGGCTTTCTAAGCGGAAAAATCAACAGTCTTAATATTAATTGAAAAGATATTGCTAAGAGTTTTAGGACCAATGCCGTATATGAAAT